>NZ_LWFI01001752.1:0-652 GCF_001635735.1 Oleiphilus sp. HI0067 | reverse complement strand
GGCCAGTCAAGAATCGCCAAAACAGGAAGATCTTACCCCTAAATCGAAACCCGATCCTGTGGTGAAGCCTGTCGAGAAACCGGTTGTCGAACCCGAACCTCAAAAGTCAACGGAAGCCATTTTAGAAAGCGAGCCTTCTAAATCATCACCGGTTGAGACTATTCAAACAGTTGCTCCATCCAAGAAGAAAATTGCGAAGCAATCCGAAGCGAGCATCAGTGATCATTCGGATAAGGGTGAACCTGCTAATAAAGTTGCCGAAAGCAAAGCAAAAGAGCAGCCTCAACAAGATCAAAAAGAGCAGAAGGCTCCGGTCAAGAAAATTGAAGAGCCTAAAGAGCAATTTAGATCGCCAGCTTATGTGCTAGGTAGCCCTTCAAATCCCAGACCAGTTTATCCTAGCTTAGCGCGCAGGCGTGGTTGGGAAGGGGATGTATTATTAGGAGTGCATGTTGATGTTACGGGCTCGGTGACTTACGTAGAGATTCTAGAATCGAGTAATGTATCGGCTTTAGATTTTGCCGCTTATTCAACTATTTACGAAAGCTGGAGCTTCTCTCCTGCTGATGCGGCTGAAGCTTCGTTGAGAGGCTATGTTACTGTACCCATCTCGTTTAGGCTCGACTAAACGTTTTGCTCTTCATTGCAGTTC
>NZ_LWFI01001751.1:0-2347 GCF_001635735.1 Oleiphilus sp. HI0067 | reverse complement strand
AGGCTTCTGTTGCGAAGCAAGAGCAAATGCTCAAGCAGCTAGAAGTTAGATTAGGGAATAATCAGGCGATGGCGGATCAGATTGGCCTGATTAAGAAGCAAAGCGCCAATGTTGCGAGTGAGCTATCGTTGACGCGTGAGTCGCTAGAGCAAAGTGTTGCGGAGTTGGCGCGCAATATAAATTCTCAGCCAAATAACAGTAAGGCCGTGGCTGAAAATACGGAATCTATTGCTTCTATCAACGCAAGTCGACGACAGATCAATGAGAGAATTGTTGGGCTTGAACGCCAATTAAATGAGTTGAAACTAGCCGTGTTGGCAAGCAAATCGCCTAGTACTTCGCAAAATTAATTAGGGCTCATTGGTATACTTCAGGAATGAATTACTTTTACTTGCTATTTCGACTTTGTTTGAGCGCGACGCTTGTGGTCGCGATGCTCGGCGTTTCTAATGTTGCGTTCTCTGATACAACCGCACCTTATTCAAAGCCTTTTCACAAACAGGGTCGTGGTTGGTATCCATCGATTTATTGGTCGACTGGGCGGAATTTCGGTTCGTATTACTTTCCGAATGAAACAGGTCGACCATTTCAAGAATTAAAATCTACCGAATGGGATAGTGAAGTTAACGCACTGATCTACTTTTACCGCCCAAGTAGCCAATGGGCAGATGAAGAGATGGAAGCGCCGAGTTATTACTTGAACGACGAGCTCGTATTTAATCTTCGCTCCGGCAGTTGGACTGTCGTAGAGCTTCCTGCTGGAAGTTACGACTTCGCAGTAAGAAAGAGCTTTTTACCGATGCTTGGCTTCGAGGCTTTCGATGATAAGTTGATGATCGCTTTCGACATGAATTTGCAAGCCGATGTCGGCCTAGAGCTCAATCCTGGTCAAATTTTTTACGTACGACATTCTGAAGTATTCCTACCTCGTGAGTTGCACCCCGATTTAGCGCCGGATGACGAGATGGCATCGGCAGACGTTCAATTGGTTGGCCGTGATCTAGCCATGGAAGAAATGCCGCATACGCGTTATTTGGAACCATCTTTCTGGACGGCTTCTGATGCTGAACAGGCAGAGGAACTCTTGAATGGAACGATGCAAGACTATGGTTGGTTCTCAATTATTTGGCCGTGGTCAAATAACTTCTTATGGGGCTTTCCAATCTGGTATCTGCCAAGTGATATGTATAGAGAGCTGAAAGGGCAAGACACATTGACTCTTGAGCAAGAGCTTTATTTATATCATGAAGATGTCGATGCTTATTTAGCGGAAATAGATCGTCGAAGAACGCCGCAAGTGAATTGGCTTGCTCCGTGGCGCGAGCCTCGCAGAGATCTTTCATTGAATGATGAGTTAACGTTAGAGAGGCTTGAGCGCGCTGCGAAGTCTGGAAATATTGCGCCAGCACCTTATGCTCCGGAGTTCGCGACAGATTCAACGGATTACGAAGAGTTTTTTTGGTTTTGGCCATTTGGCCAAGAGTATCCACTTGTGAAGTCTCTTCCTGTTCCAGGTCGTTCTGAATCAAGCGAGCGTAAGGAAGAGAAAAATAGGATTTTGGCGACCTTAAATTAGTTGTTGATTAATTGTTGAACGACTTTTTTGCCTGTTTTGAGTACGGCTTAAAAACACATAAAGTTTCGATAAAAAATCTCTAAAAAGGTGTTGACAGTTAGGCCTAAATCCTTAGAATGCGCATCTCGATTTGAGCAGGGGTGGTTAGCTCAGCTGGGAGAGCATCGCCCTTACAAGGCGAGGGTCACAGGTTCGATCCCTGTACCACCCACCAAATTACTTAAATCGAAACAGCTTTAAGATGCGGACCGGTAGTTCAGTTGGTTAGAATACCGGCCTGTCACGCCGGGGGTCGCGGGTTCGAGTCCCGTCCGGTCCGCCACTTAAGCTGTCACCCTGATGGGTGGTTAGCTCAGCTGGGAGAGCATCGCCCTTACAAGGCGAGGGTCACAGGTTCGATCCCTGTACCACCCACCAAATCCTAAAGTCGACTCTTTAGGTCTTAGTTTTAAAGATGCGGACCGGTAGTTCAGTTGGTTAGAATACCGGCCTGTCACGCCGGGGGTCGCGGGTTCGAGTCCCGTCCGGTCCGCCACTTTAAATTCCTTATGTCAAAATTCCTTTTTCTTTATGTCTCTTCGGTAAGCGCCTGGACTTATGCCTGTCCAACGTTTGAACGCGCGCTGAAATGATGATGGTGAAGAAAATCCTAGAATAAACGTAATTTCAGTGAAGTTGAGCCCTGTATCTCTCACATAGCTCTGAGCCAAGGCGTTACGTGTATTATCTAATAGTGTTTGATAATGATGACCTTCCTGCGCTAGTTTTCTT
>NZ_LWFI01001750.1:0-1395 GCF_001635735.1 Oleiphilus sp. HI0067 | reverse complement strand
AAGCCAAACAAATCAAAGGGCTCGATTGCTTCCACCACCTCCTCAGCGTACGTCTTTGTAAGGCCTAACTGTGTACGATAGTAATGCAGTAAAGGGCTTGCAAAAGCTTGTTCCCAATCGCGTAAAGTGCAGTGGCCTGCGTCTTTTATTTGCGCAATAAATCTCGAAGCACTAGGTTCTGGTGACGCATCAACGTTCACATCACTGGTTTGTGGCGTGCTAAACATATCAATTTGTTCGGCCGCCTCATCCAAGATAATCGGAGCAATTTGGTCAGCAGATTCAAGGTACAACGATCGCCAAAGATTAGAGAAGCTGGGTGTCTCCGAAGTACTTTCAAAATACGAACGATGGAAAGGTTGAAGCCGATGCTCAAGGCTCAAGGCGTTTAAAAATTGCTCTTCACTTTGTTCTGAACCATCTGTAAACGTACGTACAAGTGCATCCTGTAATTCACTTACCAAAACCGATGGGAAGCGTTCGCTATTATCTTTCGCATGCTTGCCCTGATACGAAATATACAAACGATCTTGCGCAGCCAATATGGCCTCTAAAAACATATAGCGATCATCAAAACGGCGAGATCGATCTCCACGACGTTTAGGATATTGCGCAATTAAGTCGAAGCTTTGATTTAAATCATGCCGCGGATATTCACCCTCATTCATACCGAGCAAACACACCAAACGAAACGGAACAGTACGCATTGGCATCAAGTTGCAGAAGTTCATGCGCCCAGCCAGAAAACGCTGACTCACTTTCTCTTTATCAAGTTCAGTTTGAAGGATTCCGCGAATAATCGAGAACGGAATAGTCTGATCAAATTGGGTCAACATGACTTGCTCGCGGCAGCTATCTAAGGCGCGATCGATTAAGCGCTGTACTGACTCGTCTACGATATTCAAATCAAACCATTGTTGCCAAATAGCTTGAACTCGATTTATCCATATCATCGTTGGCTGTTTCCCAGAAAGCACTGACATACAGTCTTCAATCAAATCAATAATACTTGCTAGCATGCCCACTAAGTCTTGCGACTCACGTGTTCTTAGCGAAATCGGGACAAAGTCTTGCTCTACTTTCAACGCGGGCATATCACCTAGGAGATATGATTTGAGCGCACGCTGAATACCTTGCAACCAAGTATTATTGCTACCTGTTTGCTCACCACCAGACACTTGATCTCTATGTTTTTCAGACAAACCCCAACGCACATTTAAGGAACCTACCAAATGCTGCAAGCATTCTAATTGAGCATCATCCATCTCAAAGCGCGAACGCACGGCTTCGACGCTCATTAACTCTAAGAACTCATCAACGCCAAGTCGTGATTGATCAAAACTAAGCACTTTAATCAAAGACTCTAAAAGTGGCTGCTCGAAACTTAATGCATGA
>NZ_LWFI01001749.1:0-848 GCF_001635735.1 Oleiphilus sp. HI0067 | reverse complement strand
AAGCAACGTACCGAAAATATCTTTCAGCTGAAGAACTCATTGAGTTTTCGCCCTTGGCGCAATTCTATGTTGAATTCAAAAGCGATGACGCGGGAGAGCTCGAACCATCAAAGAGTTTCTGTGATAACTGGATCGTCAAAGAAGTTGTGAAACATAAGACCATTTATCGCGATGCGGTATTGGCTTCGGTTGTCATTAATTTAGTCGCTTTATTTATACCGCTCTACACGATGAACGTGTACGACAAAGTTGTGCCCAATCTAGCCCTTAATACCTTATGGGTACTCACCGCGATCGTCACCATCGGTCTGATCTTTGATTGGATTTTGAAGTCTTCTCGACCCATGTTGACGGACAAAATTGGTCAGCACATTGATACGTTTTTATTGACCCGCATCCTGCAGAACGTAATGGCCTCTAAAAGCGAGAGCACGCCGAATTCCATTGGTACTTTCGCTAAACAATTTCAAGACTTCGATGGGGTTCGAGACTTTCTTAATTCAATGACTATTACGGCGATTGTAGATCTACCTTTCGTGTTTTTGTTTTTGTTTTTGTTTTTGTTCTTGTTCATTATCTATTTGGTTGGTGGCGTATTGGTGATTGCACCACTAACGATCATGGTTCTAATGATTGTGATTATGGTGTTGGCACAACCGAAGGTGTCGAACAACATTCAGCAAATGTCGAAGCTAAAGTCTGAGCGCAGTGGCTTGTCCAAACGGAATTGTTGCAGACAAGCTAATACTAGCTGCCGCAACTATGCGAGAAATCTTCATAATGGTTCGTCCGTTAATATTTTATTTTTATTCAAGGTTTACGGAATCGATGGCTAAACCGAGAGCTTT
>NZ_LWFI01001748.1:0-858 GCF_001635735.1 Oleiphilus sp. HI0067 | reverse complement strand
AAGACGTATGGTGGGTGTCGATGGAATGGGCCTGATCATATCAAAGACGCTAGCGCTGTTATGGGATCAGTATGATTTTGTATTGTTAGATAATTCTCCGTCACTCGGCGTGCTTATGATCAACTCTTTAGCAGCCAGCCAGCAGTTAATTGTCCCGGTGCAGACAGAGTTTTTGGCTATCAAAGGGCTTGAGCGAATGATGCATACTTTATCGATGGTCATACGCTCGCAAAAAAGTAATCTGCAACATCTTATTTTGCCGACTATGTTTGATAGACGGACACAGGCCTCATTACAAAGTCTTCGAACAATTAAACAGACATGGGGTGATAACGTTTGGAAATTTGCGATCCCGGTCGATACGAAGTTCAGAGATGCGAGTACCAAGGGTGTGGTGCCCTCAGATTTAGACGCCGTGACACACGGTGTGCGCGCATACAAAAAACTACTTGAAACTTTGTTAGAGAAAACACCCAACGGAATATAAAAGGAAAGGGTGATGACACAGCAAGTATATGATGTGCAGTACCCCTCTTATAACGATCAAATTATTGAAGATTACTTAGATGTTCTATTTACCGCGCCTAAGCCTCTTCAGTTATTTCGAAATCGATTTGAATTGCAATCGACCATTGATGTCGATGCTGTATTGAACGGTAAGAAAGATACATCTGAGTATGAAGCAATGCTGATTTTTCTAACAACGATGATGATTTCGTTTCGTCTTGAACGCAACACTAAGCTTCAATTGAACGTGCTTTCCGTAGCAAAACTGATGCTGCCGCGCATTAAGTACTGTCGTTAATCCACCGAGAATAGGTCGAGCTGTACTGTGTCTCACAACAACGATAAACCTGC
>NZ_LWFI01001747.1:0-1027 GCF_001635735.1 Oleiphilus sp. HI0067 | reverse complement strand
AAGGTGGGGTAACGATATTTCCCCAAACTCATTCAGCGTAACTTCTTTGAATATATCGAGGTCGTCTCGCAAACTTAAACGTACCGTAAAATTGGTAATCTCGCCGCTAGACAGAAACATGAAATCGGGCGTCTTTTTATCCCGCAGAGAAGAATCGCTAGTAGAACTTGAATCGTCATCATCAAAAACACTGCCACCAAATTCACTTTCTTCTTTTTCAGAGCTCGGGAGAACTACCTCTTCACCTTCTCTCTCAAATTCGAGAAACATCCATTCGGGCAATACTTGAGGTTTTAGGACTGGGCTGGTCGCGAGGGACCAATTTTGTTCTTCTTCGTTGTACGAAATGAAATCGTAAGCCTGCTCACTAATTCGAACACCGATTTCAGCATTACTAAAGATAGCTTCATTTGCCGCGGTTCGCATGAGCGCATGCATTCTATTGGTTTCTATATCCAATTCACGCGCTTGATTACCGCCGAAGCTCGTCGTAGCAAGGCCAGCGAGCAATCCAAGCAATACCATCACGACCAACAATTCAATGAGCGTAAAGCCCTTATTACGTTGATATTGCTCGGAAGAAAAAAACATAACTTAGTTCAAGTCGTGCACACTAATATCAGCCGCATCACCCTCACCGCCTTCGCGCTGATCTGCGCCAAACGAATACAGGTCGTAAGGACCTTCAGAGCCTGGGCTTACATACTGATATTCAACACCCCAAGGATCTTTTGGAACGCTTGGCAAGTATCCATCTTTGCTCCAGTTCTTTGGTTCAGGTGAACCTGATGGCTTATTAACCAAAGCCTCTAAACCTTGCTCAGTGCTAGGGTAATTGAAATTATCGAGCTTATATAAATCCAGAGCAGACGAAACGTTACGCAACTGCGTTTTAGCAACGCCAATTCTCGCTTCTTCCCCGCGTCCAAGTATATTTGGCGCTACCACTGCCACTAAAAGACCCAAAATAACCATCACAACCATGATTTCAATCAAGGTAAAACCATGTTGTTTTTTACCGTGGACA
>NZ_LWFI01001746.1:0-831 GCF_001635735.1 Oleiphilus sp. HI0067 | reverse complement strand
TGCAGCAACTTGGTTTGCCATCATTCTTGGTTTCATAGGTGTGTGCATTATTAGTGAGCCTAAGCTTCAACAGAATATGTCAGCCACATTCGATGCGCTATCTCTGGTAGGAATTGGTTTGTTAGGTGCGTGTCTCGCGGCGTTGGCAAAAGTCACTATCCGTAAGATGGGCGGCGGAGAGCCCGCCTTGCGAACCGTGTTTTACTTCGGTTTGTTTGCGAGTTTAGCGTCGTTGCCGGTTGCGCTTCAGAACTGGTCAGAACCGTCTTTTAATCAGTTTACCTTGTTATTGACGCTTGCCGGAGTTGCCACATTAGGTCAATTACTCGTGACCTATGCCTACAAACGGGCAGAAGCCGGAAAAATAGGACAATACACCTACACGTCGCTGATCTTCACCGCTTACATTGGGTGGGCATTTTGGGGAGAGGCCATCACACTTGCAATATTCGTAGGTTCAGGATTTGTTGTCGCTGCGGGCCTTATCAACATGAAAGTGAAGTGATCACCCAACAATCAATTAACGTTATGCTTTTTGAATAAAATAGATAAAAGCTTTGTCTTCCTCGTGCTGCTCAAGCAGGGTGTGCCCTAAAAATCTGCAAAATTGAGGAATGTCTCGCGTAGTCGATGGATCTGTCGCGCGCACTTTTAATACTGCACCGCTTTCCATATCGGGCATTTTTTCATGCAGCAGCATGACCGGTTCCGGACACAATAATCCAGTAGCATCTAACTCTATATCACATTCCATATTCGTTTTTCTAAGCTATGATTTATACAGTGCATTTTAAACATTGATACAACGGAATAAAGTATGATTCGCGTAAT
>NZ_LWFI01001745.1:0-863 GCF_001635735.1 Oleiphilus sp. HI0067 | reverse complement strand
GGCCTGCGCCAATGACAATAACGTCATATTTATTTGACATAATTTTCCCGCCTGAATTAGATATCTAAAAGAATACGTGCTGGATCTTCGATCAACTCTTTGATCGTTACCAAGAATTGCACAGCTTCCTTACCATCGATCATTCTATGATCGTAGCTAAGTGCTAGATACATCATTGGCAGTATCACAACTTCACCGTTGACCGCCATAGGACGTTCTTGGATTTTGTGCATACCCAAAATCGCAGTCTGCGGTGGATTAAGAATAGGCGTTGACATTAACGACCCAAACACACCGCCATTAGAGATAGTGAACGTGCCACCTGTCATCTCCTCGATCGTTAACTTGCCATCGCGAGCCTTACCACCAAATTCCTTAATCGAAGATTCAATTTTCGCTAGGCTCATAGTGTCCGCATCACGGAGAATTGGTACAACCAAACCTTTCTCTGTTGATACAGCAACACCAATGTCTTGATAGCCATGGTAAACAATGTCATTACCGTCTATCGAAGCGTTCACTGCAGGGAATCGTTTGAGTGCTTCAGCCGCGGCCTTCACAAACAAAGACATAAACCCTAGCTTCGTTCCGTTGTGTGTTTTCTCAAATAGATCTTTATACTGCTTTCGCAAATCCATTAACGGCTTCATGTTGACCTCGTTGAAAGTCGTCAACATTGCTGTATTTTGGCTAGCATCAAGCAAGCGACGTGCAATACTTGCTCTCAAACGCGTCATTGGTACGCGTTTTTCTGGGCGTTCACCAACAAACTGTGGCGAATCAGGCGCTGCTGCAACTGGAGCAGATGCAGGCGCTGCAGCAGGCTTTTCACTCAGATATTTCACGATATCTTCTTTTGTAAT
>NZ_LWFI01001744.1:0-1143 GCF_001635735.1 Oleiphilus sp. HI0067 | reverse complement strand
CAGAGCGTAGATGCTGAAACCGGAGATCGATATCTTGTGCTTCACAACGGTAAACAATATCAAGGGGCTCCAGGTAATCACGACTATAGAGAGTTGTCGTTTGATACCTATGGAGTTCTTATCGCATCGCAGAGTAGCGAGCTTCGCAGAGTTAAGGAGGAAGCAATTCCGACACAAGCTCTGATTAGATCTGAGTCGAATGAGTATAGGTCTATTTTATATTGGCGTATATCGCTCGTTATCTTGATTCCAGTGGTGGCGATGATTGCTGTTGCGGTGTGCAAAGTTAACCCTAGACAAGGCAGGTATCTCCATTTGGTGCCGGCGATGCTGCTCTATATTCTTTATTTAGGTTTACTTATACTTGCTAAGAAAAAAGGTGGGGAGGGCGATCTAGATCCGCTAATCGCATTTGGTGTTGTTCACATCATGTTTATATGTGCGGCAATAGCATTATTTTATCGAGAACGTTTGAGTGTTCTAGTAAGAGATAAATTTGGTCATGGTGGCGCCTCATGAAGCTAATTGATCGATATGTAGCGCAGGCTGTGATGACATCGACCTTGGTCGTTATGTTTGTCGTCCTCAGCCTAGATGTGGTGTTTGGATTTATTGCTGAGACCGAAGATATAAAAAATGACTACCAACTTTTAGATGTTGCTTTATACATTCTTTTGACCCTTCCCAGACGAATTTATGATTACCTTCCTCTTGGTGCATTCATGGGATGCCTAATAGGGTTGGGGGCTTTGGCAAAGAATAGTGAACTGACTGTTGTTCGAGCAGCAGGAGTTTCGCTGGCCCGCATTATTGGTTCGGCAATTAAACCAGTGCTTTTATTAATTATTTTTGGCGCTCTTTTAGGTGAGTTTGTTGCTCCGACTACTGAGAAATTAGCGCAGAGTGATAAAGCGCTCAAACAAGGGGCTCAATCAAGCATCGTCTACGGACAAGGGCTTTGGCATAAAGAAGGTGATGCGTTTATTCATATCAATGCCGTTGAACCAAATGGCGCGTTGCATGGTGTATCCATAAATACTTATGACGACGATAAAAGACTCATCATGAGTGAGTTTGCGGCCAAGGCTTTGTTTCACGAGCGTCAATGGAGTCTATTGGATGTAAAGAGGAGTTATTTTGGAG
>NZ_LWFI01001743.1:0-886 GCF_001635735.1 Oleiphilus sp. HI0067 | reverse complement strand
TTGACACTGTCAAAATAGATGTTATCTTGACGCCGTCAAGTTGAGTTTTACGCTATTTATATTCTGAGAGGTCAGGCTTTATGAGCAACCAACCATACCCACACATGCTGGAACCATTAGACCTAGGTTTCACCACGCTTAAAAATCGTGTCATTATGGGATCAATGCATACCGGCCTAGAAGACCGATTCTGGCAAATGGACAAGCTTGCAGCATACTTCGCGGAACGTGCAAAAGGTGGCGCAGCACTGGTGATCACTGGCGGCTACAACCCAAACAAACGTGGTTGGTTCTACCCTACTGCCGGACTATTCAATAGCTATCTAGATATTCCTAACCACCGTAAAGTCACGAGCGCCGTGCACAAAGAAGGCGGCAAAATTGCCCTACAAATCCTTCACGCTGGACGTTATAGCTACCACCCATTCTCTCACTCAGCGTCGGCCAAAAAAGCGCCTATTAACCCATTCAAGCCGCGCGAAATGTCAGATCGACAAATCCGCTCGACCATCAAAGATTTCGCTAAAACAGCAAAACTCGCAAAACTTGCGAACTACAACGGCGTTGAAATCATGGGTAGCGAAGGCTATTTGATCAATCAGTTTATGGCGCCTCACGTCAACAAGCGTAAAGACAAATGGGGCGGCAGTATCGAAAACCGCATGCGCTTCCCAGTTGAGATCGTAAAAGAAGTACGCAAAGCGGTAGGCGAAGAATTTATCGTGATCTTCCGTCTATCAATGATGGAACTGGTCGAAGGTGGTATGACCGCCAACGAAATCGTCGAGACAGCAAAAGCCCTAGAAGCCGCTGGCGTTACCATTATGAACACAGGTATTGGCTGGCACGAAGCACGTGTTCCAACCATCGTTACTTCTGTGCCGCG
>NZ_LWFI01001742.1:0-31646 GCF_001635735.1 Oleiphilus sp. HI0067 | reverse complement strand
CAACCAATCGAAAAATCGACGAATAATGAAGATATGAATCATAAGCGACTACTATTGCTTCCAATGTTAAAGACAACAGCAGAATTAAGTGTTGGTGTAACGACCGTAAGTTACTTCAACCAGAGTTTTGCCTGACGACCATAGAGAACTGGAACCACCTGATCCCATCCCGAACTCAGAAGTGAAACGGTTCATCGCCGATGGTAGTGTGGGAGGTCCCATGTGAGAGTAGGTCATCGTCAGGCTTCTAATACGAAACCCCAGCAGTACATACTGCTGGGGTTTTTTATTGCGTGGGGGTTTGTTCCTCGAGTAAAAGTGCGTCTGACCACATCGTCAAATACTCATGCAATTAGGTTTGTTTACCGTATATCTATTAAAAGCTAACCTGAAGTCGAGCGTCTCTCAACAAACGTAAGGTATATTTGAATACCCTTCCCCCAGTAACAATACCAAAGAGACAATCGCACATCGTGTTAATGGCAAAGTAACCACTTTAGCTTAGCAGTCGTTATGAATATACTAGTATATTTTGGTCAACAGTGCCCTTGACGTCCTTTCACACGGTTAGAAATAATGCCCTTTGAACAATGGCTTTTACTATTGGCAACCTGTGCTCTCGGAGCCATGTCGCCAGGCCCTTCTTTAATTTGTGTCCTTCAAAACGCGATAGCTGGCGGATTTCGTTTAGGTGTTAAAGTTTCGGTAGCCCATGCTAGCGGGGTTGCTCTTTGGGCGTGCGCAACAATTTTGGGAATTGCGAGCATTAGCAAAACGTTCCCTTTTCTGCACAATACACTGATACTGTTGGGGGCGTTGTATCTAATCTACATGGGGTTACGTAGTTTCGCTTCTGGGCTAAGTGGGGTCGAGTTAAGTATTAATGGTGTAGAAAGCCCGAAAGGCAGACAAGCTGTTCGAGACGGTTTTTTCATTGCATTTTTAAATCCAAAACTAGCAGTGTTTTTTGTCGCCTTGTTCTCTCAATTCGTTGACGCAAATAACAGTCCGATTGATTCGCTTGTCATGGTTTCCACTGCCGCGTTTGTAGATGCTCTATGGTATATCTTAGTAACTTTTATAGCATCATTAAGTACCTTCAGAAATCGCTTATTGAGACGAATCCGCTATATAGATTGCTTTGGCGGAATCGTTTTTATTTTCGTTGGGGTTAGTGTGGCAGTAAGTTGGATTAAGTGAATCAAGTATTACGATAAGGTTGAAAGTATGTCGAATTATGAACCCAAAACTAACTATTGGGCCGAAACACATCGTGTCGAAAATGTCCCAAAAAAGCTCGTAGACTACAATTCGTTTTGCTCTGACAAGGCGCTTTTAGAGGCCGTTAAGGTTTTTGGCCCGGGTATCGATGCCAAAGCTCTTACAGAGTTTGGTTTGCTAACTGGTAGTGAAAGGCTTATAGATCTTGGTTTTGATGCTAACCACTACAAGCCGGAATTACATACCCATAACCGACGTGGAGAGCGGGTCGACGAAATTAAGTACCACGCTGCTTATCATGAGTTAATGAACATATCTTTAGCTCACGGTATTCATTCGAGTCACTGGGAGGGTTCGAATAGTGGGCATCACATCGAACGCGCTGCAATGAGCTATATGATGACACAGGTCGAGGCAGGGCATGGGTGTCCTATTACGATGACTTCTGCATCAATTCCTTCTTTACGCCGCCAACCAGATCTTTACGAAAAGTGGGCCCCTAAAATTCTAAGTCGAAGTTATGACCCAAGAAATATCCCCCATTCTCAAAAAGATAGCGTTACGATTGGAATGGCGATGACCGAAAAGCAAGGAGGGTCTGATGTTCGGAAAAATACGACACGCGCATACCCCGTTTCTAAGTCTGGAGGAGGAGCGCTGTATGAGCTTGTTGGTCATAAGTATTTCGTGTCCGCGCCAATGTGTGATGCTTTCTTAGTGCTGGCTCAAACTGACCAAGGCGTGTCGTGTTTCCTGGTGCCGCGATGGAGAGAGGATGGTACGAAGAATCCGATTCAGATCCAAAAGTTAAAGAACAAGATGGGAAACGTTTCGAATGCATCGAGTGAGACAGAGCTACGTGGCGCGCAAGGATGGTTGATCGGCAAGGAAGGAAAGGGTGTGGCAACCATAATAGAAATGGTCGCGATGACACGATTTGACTGCATGATCGGATCAAGCGCGGGGATGCGCCAAGCCGTCGTGCAAGCTATTTCGCATTGTAAAGAAAGGGAAGCGTTTGGAAATAACTTACGAGACCAGCCCTTGATGAAGAATGTATTGGCTGATCTCGCAATCGAGAGTGAGGCCGCTATGTTAATGACAATGAGAATGGCGAAGGCACTCGAGAATTCAGATGACAATGAAAAAGAGTCGATGTTGGCACGTCTCGGAACGGCGGTAGGAAAATATTGGATATGTAAACGTACGCCAGCGCATGCGTATGAAGCAATGGAATGTATCGGTGGTATGGGTGTTATGGAAGACACGATAATGCCGCGTTTATTTCGTGAATCACCGATTAATGCCATCTGGGAAGGAAGTGGGAACGTACAATGCTTAGACATGTTACGAGCTATCTCGCGTTCACCGGAAACCCTGGATGCAATCTTCGAAGAACTCGATAAAGCAACTGGTAAAAGTATATATTTTGACGATCACCTAAGGCATTTGAAATTACAACTAGAGGACAAAGAGCATATTGAGTTTCGTTCTCGGACGATCGTTGAGCAGCTAGCGTTAGCATTACAGGGTGCGTGTTTACTACTTTACGGGAATGAAGTCGTAGCAGAAGCATTCTGTATGTCTCGTCTTCAAAATGCACCAAGCGCCTACCTATTTGGTACCCTCCCAACTATGGTCGATTGCGACTACATTATTGATAGAGCGGCGATATGAGCAACGTTTCTGAGTATGAACTTTGGACCTATAGTGTTGTAGGCTTAGTTTGTATTGTCTTATTGAGCTGGGCGATTACAAAACAGCTTCGAGCATTGAAGCAAGAAAATAACGCTAGACGAGAGTTAAGACTAAAAGAAGCTGAACGACGTAAATTTTTGTTAGACAGCGTTTATGTGCTTTGTAAATCGGTACTTGATAAGCAAGTAGAAATCTCTGAGGCCTGTATGCGGGTTAAGCTCTTAATAGATCATTTTGATTCAACACTGCATGAGCGTCATGACTTTAAAGTATTTAACGATGTATACGATCGCTTAGAGCATATGCCGAGATTTGAAGCGAGGAAGCGTTTATCTAGGCGTGAAATGAAGGCCCTAGATCAAGAGCGTTATGAAGTCGAAGCCGAATATGAGGACGAAGTTAAAAAAGCGTGTGTCGCTTTGCTAGCCCATTTGTCTTCTTTACACTAAACGGCATGTTATTAGGAATGCAACTAGTAAGGAAATTATATGTTAAAGCGCATTTTAATCATTTCATTGGTGATCTGGTTTACGGCATGCTCATCAGAAGAAGCGACCGTCACTGAACCTCAGTTGCGTCCCGTAAAAACGTTTATTGTGGGAGGTTCTGACGAGGGCGCGATGCGAAGCTTTCCAGGTGTTGTTGATGCAAACCAAAAAGCCGAGCTGAGTTTTAGAGTCAGCGGAAAATTAACCAGCTTAAACGTAAAAGAAGGCGATCTAGTTACGGAGGGCCAGTTACTTGCTACCTTGGATGACTCGGACTTTAATATAGAGCTTCAAGAAGCTCAGGCTAGTTATTCAAAGGCTAAAGCTGATCTCGATAGAGCGAAATTATTAATTCAAAAAGGGCATATATCCAAAGCCGATTTCGATAAGTTAACATCTGCTGAAGTGGGAGCTAAAGCTCATTTAGATTCTATAAAACAGAAGCTCATTTATTCACAGTTAAAAGCCCCTTTTACAGGTCAAGTGGCAAAGCGTTACATTGAAAACTTCCAAGAAGTCGGCGCATCGCAAACTATCTTTCTACTGCAAGATCTTAGCAGTTTAGAGGTGAGTGTTGATATTCCTGCATCGGTTATGGTCAATGCAAAGCGCGATATCTCGACAATAGCCATCAACGCCCAATTTGATGCTATCCCAGATAGAAAATTCCCCCTAAAGGTTAAAGAAGTTTCGACTGTTCCTGACGAGGTGACACAGACATATTCAGTGAAACTAAGAATGGAAAATGTACCGGGTTACAACATCCTACCTGGAATGACTACGACAGTTAAGGCGAGTAATCCTGTTGCGACAGGCCAAACAATTTTTATCCCTAGTAGTACAATCTCAGGGTCAGATGAGCAAGCATATGTTTGGCTGATAGATGAGCAAGCAGACGGAACTGGAATAATTAAGAAACAAAATGTCAGTCTCGGAGACCTAGGCGAAAATGGCTTTGAGGTCTTAAATGGTCTGAATGAGGGTCAAGCTATCGTGGCTGCCGGTGTCAGCAAGGTAACTGATGGAATGTCCGTTCGTTTAAAAAAGGATTAAATAAATGAACATTACTGCAGCTGCCATTGCGAATAATCGTACTACCTTGGTTTTATTTATCATTGTTTTACTGGCGGGTCTCCAAGCGTTCAATAATCTCCCACGTGCGTATGACCCTGGCTTTGTTATTCGGGCTGCTCAAGTGATTACGTATCTTCCAGGTGCTAGCCCCGATCGAATGGAAGATCTTGTAAGTAATCAGATTGAACAAGTTATCCAGGAAATTCCAGAACTCGATTTCGTTACGAGCACTTCTAAAACCGGCGTTTCTATTGTTGTCGCTAATATCAAAGAGAGCTATACCGATATGCGGCCAATATGGGATGACCTGCGTCGTAAAATTGATAGCGTAGCACCAGATTTACCGAGTGGAATTATCGGTCCAATAGTTAATGATGAATTCGGTGATGTATACGGAATCGTTTTAGCGTTGACTGCCGAGGGATATACCTACAGAGAAATGAAGGACGTTGCTGATGATGTACGTGACGATTTGTTGAGTCTCCCTGACGCAGCCAAGATTGATCTGTACGGCGTGCAAGAAGAACAGATATACGTCGAATATGATAATTCAAAGTTGAGTGAGTTAAGTATTTCTCCTAGCCAACTTAGCGCAATGATTAAAAGCCGCAATATTATCATTCCTGGCGGGTCTATCACTGTGGGTGAAGAGCGCATTGAATTAGAACCATCCGGTAATTTTGAATCCGTTGAAGACATTGCAAACACAATACTTCCTATACCGGGTAGTAAAAGTGTTGTGTATTTAAGGGATATCGCGTCGGTAAGATCAGGATACGTTGATCCTAGATCTTCTATTGTGAGTTATAACGGAGAGCCAGCAATTGGTATCGCTATCTCTATGAGAGAGGGTGGTAATAATATCGAGTTAGGTAAACAGGTGCGAGAGCATATTGCTCAGCTACAATCAATCTATCCGATAGGGGTGGATTTTAACGAGGTCAATTTCTCTCCACATGAGGTAGATGAAAAGGTAAAAGGCTTTGTCGTTAACTTACTGCAGGCCATTGCCGTGGTAGCAGGAGTAATGCTTGTTACGCTCGGAATGAGAACAGGTTTGATCGTTTCTCTGCTTATTCCTTCCAGTATGCTAGCAGCATTGTTAGTGATGTATAACATAGATATTGGTTTGGATCAGATTTCACTCGCTGCATTGATTATCGCGCTTGGTATGCTGGTTGATAATGGCATTGTGATGTCAGAGAGTATTTTGGTTCAAATGAAGGAAGGGAAAAAAGCTATTGAAGCTGCGATCGATTCGGCGGCGGAGCTTCGTTTATCGCTCTTAACGTCTTCTTTAACTACCGGCGCGGCCTTTTTACCCATCTATTTGGCTGAATCAGCTGTCGGCGAATTTACCTCCTCATTGTTCAAAGTTGTTACGATTACCTTGCTTTGCTCTTGGGTGATTTCAATGACTGTGATTCCTATGCTGTGCGTATATTTCCTCAAGCCTAGTGAAAAAACGGTTGAGAAAGACTCCTTGGTACAAACGATCTATGTCAAAGTGTTGAGCTTCAGTTTGAAAAATCGTTTCCTCGTTATCATCTCTGTAGTTGTAGCCTTATTTGCAGCAGGCTATATGATGAAGTACGTGCCAAAAATTTTCTTCCCGCCATCAGACCGCTTATATTTCAAAATGGAGCTCGAGTATCCACTTGGTACCGATATCAGTGTGACTGAAAAGTTGTCTAGCGAGATTAGTGAAGCGATCAAAGAAAACTTCCAAGTGAATGAAGATCGTCCTGAAGGGATCACCTCTTGGATTTCATACATTGGGGCTGGCGGGCCGCGTTTTGTTCTGCCTCATACGCCAGAGCCTGCTAGCCCCAACTACACATTGTTTGTCGTGAATGTAAATACTTTGGCGGCTGTCGATCAAAGTATTAAGGGCTTAAATGCGTATTTATTTGAAAATTTCCCAGATGTGCAAGCAACCTTAAAGCGAATTGAAAACGGTACACCGGTGAAAAATCCCGTTGAATATCGCCTATACGCAAAAGATATCGAGACCTTATTTGAACGAGTCGATGCCCTGAAAGCCAAGATGTCTGAGCTGTCTGAACTTACAAATATTAATGATGATTGGGGTATTCAGACGAAGAAGTTTGAAGTGATTATTGATCAGACTAAAGCGCGTCGCGCAGGTATAACCAACGAAGATATCGCGGTTTCATTGCAGACGGGTTTGAGCGGCTTAGAGCTGACAGAGTATCGACGTGGCGAAGATATTATTCCCGTATTACTTCGAACCAAAGAGTCAGAACAAGATGATATTTCGAAGTTAGAGGGGATCTCTGTGTATGTGCAGTCTACAGGTGATTCCTTGCCTCTGAAGCAAGTCGCCGATCTGAAGCTAATATGGGAGCCCGCTAAAATTTTGCGTCGAGATCGAATCAAAACGGTCACTGTCGGAGCGCAACTCATTGATGGTGTCACAGCTACTGAAGCATTTGAGAAATTGACTCCATGGCTTGAAGAGCAGTCACAGAATTGGGAATTAAGTGCGAGTTATGAGCTTGGTGGCGAGTTTGAGAGCTCGGATAAGGCAAATGAGTCTATTGCTGCAAAGCTACCGATAGCTGGCTTTTTAATTCTGATTTTGTTGGTCGCGCAATTTAATTCTCTTCGCAAGCCTGCGATTGTTTTAATGACGATACCTCTAGGGTTTATTGGTGTCGCGATTGGTCTCGTTGTGGCTCATTCATTCTTTGGGTTCATGACGCTACTTGGTGTGATTTCACTGGCTGGTATCGTTATAAATAATGCGATTGTATTACTCGAACGTATTGAATTAGAGATCAATGACAACGGCTTAGCGCCTTATGACGCGATTGTTATGGCAGGAAAACGACGCTTGCGGCCTATTCTTTTAACAACCGCAACCACAGTGTTAGGCATGTTACCTTTATATTTTGGTGGTGGATTGATGTGGGAGCCGATGGCCGTTGCAATTATTGCAGGACTGCTATTTTCTACTATCCTGACCCTGATTTTAGTTCCAGTGTTATACGAAACCTTGTATAGAGTTAAATCAAGTTAGCGGGGGATAAATTCGCAATTTGTGAAGTTGCGTGATAACGTCTCTCTCTCAGTTATTTTAAAACCACGGATTTAGATGGCTGAAAAAACTATAATCACACATTCAAATGGAGGTGCTTATGATACCTGCCAACGACACGCGCGATGACATCATTACGGTGGAAGAGACGCTAGAGTTAGAGCAAAGTGGTTATTTTTACTTAGAAAATAGGCAGTTTATTGGACCTTTTAGTAGCCCCACAAAGGCGAAAGAAGCGGCATTAGGACACTGCGAAGGTACTGCTCCAGGAGAGTGCCGCGCTGTATATCAAGGCACTGTGCGTTTTAATCCGATTACTGAGCTTAATGAAGCTCTGCCGGATATGCATCAGCTAGATCAAACATCCTTGGCGACTATAAACTAGCGAATACAAGCTAAGTTCCACAAGAAAGCGGCTCATAAGGCCGCTTTTTTTGTTTTATGCCTAGACTAATTAAGTAAGTTCTTACGAATCTCACTCACCAGTTCATTGGTCTCTTCTAATATTTCACTATGCACAACGAAGGTCTTTTTCTGTTCCTCTTCAGTTAAAGTATCTTGGCTATGTATCTGAGCGTCAACGATCTCAAAGCTTGCATCAGACGCGTCATGATCCTCATCTTCACGTTGATGAATCCAACTCTCTATTAAGCTCATACTGGCTTGGCAGTCAGCAATGACCATCGGCACGCCGTTTTCATCGGCGACGTCTTGAATAAAATTGCGTTGCCACAGTTGTAGGTTTGTTGCATCAACGATGACGCTCAAGCCTGCATTTAAGATATGCCGCGATAGAGAAGCGAGTTTCTCATAGGTAAGATCTGTGGCCGCTTTGCTATACAGTTCTTTTGCTTTGTCAGTGTCAGGATGCTTATGAGGATCAAATTTAAATAGTCGCTTTCGTTCTACATCGGAGCGGATGCGAATAGCGCCTAACTTATCTACAAGACGCAGCGCAACGGTGCTTTTTCCCGTTCCTGATACACCATGCATGGTCAATATAAAACGATTTGGAAGTGCCGAGCAGCTTTCGGCCAAGTCGATATATGACTGATATTTACGCCATAGTTCGTCTAGTTTTTGCGGATTGTTTTTAAAGTCTTCCATCTCAAATAAAGAAATCTTCGCACGGACTATCGCGCGATAGGCTTTATAAAATGGTAAGAGTTTTAGGCCTGCGTAGTCTCCAGTTTCTTCTAAATAATGATTTAAAAAACGATTGGCATAGTGGTGTAGGCCCCGCTCCTCTAGGTCCATGACAAGGAAGGCAGTATCGCTCATAACGTCGACCCAACGAAAGCTGTCATTAAATTCGATACAGTCAAAGAGGGTGACCTTGTCGTGAAATAGCGTGATGTTCTTGAGGTGAAGATCACCATGGCATTCTCTTACAAAACCCTGTTCTTTGCGTTGTTGCATGATATCTGAGTGGATTGCAAATGCACTCATCGTCCATTTTTCGAGGTGTGCGAGCTGTTCTAAATGCTCTGTCTCTGACAGGCGCTCTCGTATTTGTTCAAAGTTTTGTTCTGCTGGCAGAATCAAATGCTCTGGTAATCCATAAGGCGTGTTAGCGGGCGCTGATAATGCTTCACGATGAAATTCCGCAACTCTATCTGCTAGCTCATCAATATGTGTAAACGTTAAACGATTAGTTTCATCCAACTCATTAAAGAGTTCTTCTGTTTTGAACTGATGCATCTTGATGCAGTATTCAATGGCGTCTTCATCTTCAACGCCGAGAAGAGGGTTGACTGAGCTCCCTCCAATTGCGAGTACCTCAACATACAATTCTGGAGCGGAACGTGAGTTTAATTTTAATTCTGCTTCACAATACTGTTTACGTGCTTTTAATGCCGTAAAATCTAGGAACCCAAAATTTACGGGCTTTTTAATCTTGTAGGCATAATCGCCGGTAAGAATAATCCACGAAATATGTGTTTCGATAAGCTCAAATTGACTGCACGCGTGTGGGTACGGCTTTGCTTCTAATAATGACTGAATCAGCGCTGAATTCATGTTTCCTCCGCAGTGTGGCAGGCACAATAACAGCAGAGCAAATTCCTGCAAAGTAAATCATGGCTAAATCCAAGCAAACTAAAAAAGCAAAAGCTGAACCGTCAAAATCTAAATCGCAAGCGACAAAGTCTCGCTCGTGGTTGTGGAAAGTTCTCGCGGTGTTATTCGTGTTTGTATTTGCTTGGCTTATCTATCTTGATGCACAAGTGCGTTATAAATTTGAGGGCAAGCGTTGGGCTTTACCCGCGCAAGTATTAGCACGTCCGTTAGAGTTGTTTGAGGGGCAAGCGCTAAATATTGACAATCTTGAGCAAGAGTTAGCCTTACTCAATTACGCTAAAAAAGCTCAACTCTCTGCCCCTGGTACTTATAAACGCTCGGCCAATCAAGTGCAGATTTTTCGTCGCGCTCATCGGACGATAGACGGTTCTCAACAAGCCTTGCGTTTGTCATTACGAATAGAGGGTGATGTCATCACTAGTCTTTCAACTGATGATGCAAAAGGCCAAGGTATTTATACCATTGAGCCGTATAAGATCGGGGGTATTTATCCAAAAACGCGTGAAGAAAGAGAGCTTATTGCCTACGAAAACATCCCGCCAGGGCTTGTGTCTGCCTTGTTGTCGACGGAAGACAGAGACTTCTTTACGCATTTTGGTATAGCGCCTTTGGCGATAGCCCGAGCGATGTACTTAAATGTGATGGCTGGTCGAGTTGTGCAGGGCGGTAGCACCCTCACGCAACAACTAGTGAAGAATTTTTACCTCACTCGTGAGCGAAGTATTGTCCGCAAAATCAATGAAGCCTTTATGGCATTGATGTTGGAGTGGCATTACAGCAAAGAGGATATCTTAGAGACCTACGTCAACGATATTTACTTGGGTCAGTCGGGCAATACGGCTGTGCATGGTTTTGCGATGGCAAGCCGATTTTACTTCGCTCGCAATCTTGAGAACCTTGAATTAGAACAGCATGCTTTGTTAGTCGGCTTACTGAAGGGGCCATCATTCTATGATCCTCGACGCCATCCTAAGCGCGCAACGAAGCGTCGAAATCTAGTGTTGAGTTTGATGCACGAACAAAACTGGATTTCTAGAGACGCGATGCTGAAGGCTCAATCAAAGGAACTCGGTGTGACCAAAAAGCCGAGCTTCAAGAGTAATCGTTATCCTGCGTTTATCGATTTGGTAAAGCGTCAGTTGCGAGAAGATTATGATACAGAAGATCTGAGCAGTGACGGCTTGCGGATTTATACGACCTTAGATCCTCAGCTACAACAAAATTTAGAAAGTGCGATCGCAAGAGAAATTAAAACACTCGATAAGCGAAAGCGAGGCACGGGAAAACTCGAAACGGGAGCCGTGATAACTGCTGTTGGTACGGGTGAAGTGCTAGCAATTATGGGTGGAAGAGATCCTCGATACCAAGGGTTTAATCGTGCTTTAGATGCAGATAGAGCCGTCGGCTCATTGATTAAACCAGCGATCTATTTGGCGGCACTTGAACAGCCAGAACAGTTTCAATTAGCGACTAAGATTACCGATGAACCATTCGTTCTTGAGTTTGAGAACGGTGATACGTGGACGCCAAGCAATTTTGATTCTGAGACGCATGGTGAGGTCGCGCTGGTTGAGGCATTGGCAAATTCTTACAACTTAGCGGCGGCCAGACTTGGCTTGCAGCTTGGTATGGATAGGGTGCGAGAAAGTTTGAGGCGACTAGGCGTGAACGAGGCGCTTAACCCTTACCCGTCATTGCTGCTGGGTGCTCAAGCGATGACGCCTTTCGATGTCGCAAAGTTTTATCAGACGATCGCGAGTAATGGTTTTAATATGCCCTTGCGAGCAATTCGTGAGGTGACAGATCACCAAGGTAATTTGTTGTCGCGATATCACTTTAATGTTGAGCAAGTGATTTCGCCTGAAGCGAGTTATCTGTTGCAGAGTGGCATGCAAGAGGTCATGCGTGCTGGCACTGGACGATCAGCTTATCGAACTTTGCCCACACAATTGCTGACAGCTGGAAAAACTGGAACAACAAATGATTTTCGAGATAGCTGGTTTGCCGGTTTTTCAGGGGATTACTTAGGCGTGTTTTGGCTTGGCAATGATCAAAATGAATCGATCGGTTTAACCGGAAGTTCGGGAGCTTTGCGATTATGGACACGCTTTATGTCATCGGTTCCACAATATCCTTTGGCAACTCCTAAACCTTCGGATATTGATGTGCTGTGGTTTGATCAAGATAGTTGGAACCAAACGCATGCTGAATGTGATAATGCGCAACCTCTTCCCATCTGGGGAGATGCGCAAAAATTTGAGTGGCAAGCATGTCAGAAGCGAACGGGGGGAATAAAATCTTGGTTAAGATCATGGCTACAGTAAAAGCAGCACTCGTCTTTCTTGCTTGTTTGTTTATTTGGGCGTGTTCTTCTGCACCAACGCACACACTCGTTGCGAAGCAAGAGTCTGCCCATTCTCCAGCAAAAGATCAGCGTTACACGACTAAGCAACCCAACATACCTAGTGCCGTTTATGCATTGATTGATCAAGCGCAACAAGCGCGTGAGCAAGATCAGATGGGCGGGGCGTTGTCGCTGTTAGAACGAGCACAACGCTTAGCGCCAAATTTTAGTGTGGTTTATTTAGAGTTAGGACATACCTACCTCGCGTTGAACAATCATCAACGCGCAAAACATATGTATTTACGTGCATTATCTTTAGCCGCTAATAGTTCTGAGCGGCGCAATGCACAACTGGCATTACAGGAGCAGTAGTACTATGGCATTAAGTGCCACGATTTATCGTTTCGGAATTGATTTAAGTGATATGAACCGACATATCTATGAGCGTGTTTCTTTGCATGTTGCATTGCATCCTTCTGAAACGATCGAAAGAATGTGCGCACGATTAGTGGCTTTTGCGCTGAGTTATGAAGAGTATTTGGAATTCACAAAAGGCCTGAGTACAGATGACGAACCTGATATCTGGAAGGTCAATTACAGCAGTGAAATTGAACACTGGATAGAAATTGGCAAGCCTGATGCTAAGCGACTAAAGAAGGCATTGGGTCGAAGTAAAAAGGTCTCTGTGTTTAGCTATGGTGGCCAAGATGTTGAACAATGGATCGAATCCATTATGAAGGATGCATCTGTGAATCAAAAAATTTCTGCATTCCGATTTGATAAAGAACCCGTTGAACAATTCGCTAGTCTAGTTGAGCGCACTATGGAGTTAGGTATCATGATTCAGGATGATTTAATCCATGTGTCATTTGATGGGAATATGATTGAATTTAAGCTCGAAACATTGATGGGCCATTTATGAGTTTAAGTTCGGTATTTCTTACTGCCTTGATTGGGTTTGGGGTCTGGTATTGGATTAAAAGTCGCGATCTAAAAGAGTTTGCATATCGTCGGGTTGCTCACGAATGCAAACGTCTGGATTTGCAGCTGCTCGACCAAACTGTCGCGTTGAAAAGTGTCAGGCTTGCACGAAATCATCGCGGCGCTATGAGTCTGCGTCGCGTTTATGGCTTTGATTTTAGCTCGACTGGGGAAGACCGCTATGAAGGTGAGATTATCTTTCTTGGTTCATTAGTTGAAGAAGTGAAGTTTGCTCCGCACAGAATTCATTAGCGGCTCTCTTGCAGCAAATGTGTTGATTTAAGGTTGCCAAGCTCCATCACGAAGGTTTGTTTGTTTTCTGCAGGGATTGCGATGGTCAGTTCGACCGATTGCCCGTATTCGCTAGATTCGATAGAGCCCTCATAACGCGACAGGATATGTCGTATTTTTTGTTCCTCATCAAATCCACATTGTAGTGTGAGGCTTTCAAGTTCAATCATTTCTTCTGTTTCAATCAAATCGTAGATGCTTTGCGCTGCGCTCGAATACGCGCGTACTAATCCTCCCGCTCCTAGTTTTATTCCGCCGAAGTAACGAACAACGATCACAATAATATCGCCGACGTCTTTGTGTTGTAGAACATTTAAAATGGGTTTTCCGGCTGTGCCGCTTGGCTCGCCGTCGTCAGACATGGCAACAGACTTGGGTTGCTCAGCAGAGCCTAATAAATAGGCCCAGCAGTGGTGCCGAGCATCTGGATATTTGAGCTTTATCTGCTCGAGCTTTTCCATGGCTGCTTCGCGAGAGCTTGACTCATAGGCATAAGCAATAAATCGGCTCTTCTTAACGATTAATTCGTTACTACATGGAGATTTTGGCTTTTTATAGCCCGACATAAAACTTCTCGGCTTGGTTATTGTTAGCATTCATCCCATAAAGTATAAAACGTCAGCGCTTTGTCGCATAATAATGGTCGCACTCATTGGTGCGGGGCAGAAAATCCGTTATATAAAAATACTCATGAAGGATGTACACATGAAACCTCTAAGTCTTGCTGACCAACTTTTCTTATGGATGGAGAAACGTCAACAGCCGATGCACGTCGGAGGGCTACATTTACTAAGCTTTCCCGAGGATGCAGGTCCGAAATATGTCTCTGAAATTGCAGAGTACATGAACTCATTTCAAAAGCCGATTGCGCCATTTAATCAACGTTTAGTAAAACGATTTGGTCGCTATTATTGGAATGAAGATAAACAGTTTGATATCGAACATCACTTTCGTCATAGCGCTTTGCCAAAGCCTGGTCGTATTCGTGAACTTCTGTCCCTAGTATCAGTGAAACATAGTGCCCTAATGGATCGTGAACGCCCTATGTGGGAAGTTCATTTGATTGAAGGCTTACGCGGTAAACGATTTGCTCTGTATTACAAAGCCCATCACTGCATGCTCGATGGTGTTGCGGCAATGCGCATGGGCATGCGTTTGATGTCTGAAGATCCAAGCGTGCGTGATCAGCCGCCACTCTGGGCGATGCCGCGAAAGCAGCGTTCGCATGCTCAGGTAGAAGGCTCAGATGTCATTCAGAGTTTGACGGATCTAGTGGGCGAAGCTGGCAAGCAGATTTCAACGATTCCAACTCTCGTTAAAGAAGTTACGCATGCCGTAAAACAAGCCAGTACGAATCCTGATTATACATCTGCGTTTCAGGCCCCTCCGAGCATATTGAATCAGCGTATTACAGGCTCTCGTCGATTTGCGGCGCAATCGTACCCCTCAGAGCGCTTCAAGAATATCGCGAAAAAAACGGGCTGTACTCTAAATGATGTGGTGATGGCTGTGTGTGGTAGTGCATTGCGTAATTACTTAATTAGTTTGAATGCTTTGCCTGATAAACCTCTGGTTGCGATGGTGCCTATGTCAATGCGTCGAGACGATAGTGATTCAGGCAATCAAATTGCTATGATTTTGGCGACACTCGGTACACATTTGGCGGACCCGACAGAACGACTTGAAAGTATTCGTCGCGCAGTTAAAGAGTCAAAAGACCGCTACGCAAGCATGACGCTTGAAGAAGCGATTAATTACACCGCGTTGACTCTAGCACCTGCTGGATTAAATATGGTCACAGGCTTATCGAGTCGTTTGCAGGCGTTTAATGTTGTGATCTCGAATGTACCTGGTCCGAAAAAGCATTTGTATTGGAACGGTTCGCGTGTAGAAGGGATGTACCCAGTGTCGATTCCGCTTGATCGAATTGCACTGAATATTACCTTGGTTAGTTATGTCGATAGCTTGGAGTTTGGATTTACGGCGTGCCGTCGAACATTGCCGTCTATGCAGCGCTTACTCGATTATGTTGAACAAGGGCTTACAGAGTTAGAAGCGGTTGCGGGCCGATAAATTAAGGCTGTAGTCGGTAAAATTTAATAAATGGTTGGAGCGCGATAACTCGTGCTTCCGAGTAATATCAGAATACTTGAAGTTTAAGGTCTGAAAATGAGTAATGATTCCAACAAGAAGCCAGAAACATTTGAGCAAAAAGTAAGTTATGGTTTTGGCTGGCAGTTTGGTCGCCAGCTCCACAAGAACAAGTTTGAAGGCATGGATATTGAGGCGTGCGTACTAGCCTTGCGTCAGTGTTTTGCTGGTGAGCAGTCTTTGCTAGATGATGCGGAGTTAAACGAAGCATACGATGCGGTAAAAGAAAAACGCAAAGAAGTCGAAGCGGCGCGAACTCAAGGCTATAAAGAATTATGCGAAAAATTCTTGGCTGAGAATGCGAAGCGTGACGGTGTGACCGTGACCGAATCTGGTCTTCAGTATGAAATTCTAGAGCAGGCTGATGGCCCTATTGCCAAGCTTGATCAGACGGTGCGAGTGCATTATCACGGCTCATTCATCGATGGGCAGGTATTTGATAGCTCGGTTACGCGTAATGAACCGGCGGAGTTTGGTTTGAAAGACGTTATCTCTGGATGGACTGAAGCTCTTATGCTCATGCCAAAAGGGTCGAAGTGGCGTATCGTTCTGCCAGCAGATCTAGCCTACGGAGAAGCAGGTATGCCGCCAGCGATTCCTGCTAACTCATCGTTAGTGTTTGATCTTCATGTGATTGATATTCTTGGTTGATCACTACGCTAATAACTAGCTTTCAACTCTCTTTCTTCGGGCCCTGAATTGGGCCCGAAACTTTTCATGTCAAAGGTTTAAATTGCTGATCTAGCAATTGAACCATCTGCCTCTACTCAACGAATTAGTGAGAGAAAACTAAAAAACCTATCTGCTCTGTCACTGACATAAGCATGCCGAATGCGTATGCTAATGGAAAATAAAAAAGGAGGGATGTCATGGCAATTCTTGTTCTTGGTTTAACCATTTTTCTTGGTTTTCATTTATTACCAGTACAGCAAACCATTCGTGGTAATTTGGTTTCTAGATTTGGCGAGCTGCCATACAAAGCGCTCTTCAGTGTGGGATCAATTGCAGGGTTCTATTTGATCGTCGTTGGTAAGGCGCAAGCACCATTTATTTCAGTCTGGGTGCCTCCTAGTTTTTTTAAGCACATTACAATGCTTCTGGTTTTGCTAGCGTTTGTGATTCTGCCTGCAGCGTATATCTCTTCAAATATTAAGTGCAAATTGAAAAATCCAATGTTGATCGCGGTGAAGTTGTGGGCCTTAGGGCACTTGCTAGCTAACGGTGATGTTGCTTCGTTAATTTTGTTTGGATCGTTCCTCGCATACGCCGTCATCGACATGATTAGTGTGAAAAAACGAGGTCAAACGATGGCTAATGATCCCCAACCTATATGGAAGGATGCGCTTGTCGTTGTGATTGGTTTGGCTGCATATATGTTAGTGGTGATGAACCATGCAAGCTTGTTTGGTGTGCCGGTCATTCAAGTAGGAGGGTAATGTTTTGGGCGTTATTCTTTTTCTCTTTGCTTTACTGAGCTTCATCTTAGCGCTTAATGTGCTTCGACCAATTTATCATCACCCTAAACTTATGGTGTTTAGCTTTCTTGCAGGATGGCCTGTTGGAGAGTTGGCGCTACATGTTATCGCTGTCCAGGCTGCTATATTGGGTTCGGTTGTGTACTTTGGTGAGCTCTCTGGAACGCTAGATATGTGGAGTGCAGTGCTACTGTTCTTGTCGTGGGGTATGTTGGCGTATCACTATTTCTCAGGCTTTAAATCACTCACCCAATTTCAAAGTTTTGCGCTGAATGAATCGTTTTTGTTATTAGATATAAAGCGCTTGATTAGACCTTTCAATTCGATCAAAGACAAAGGTATCGTCGTCGATAAGAATATCTTGTATCGCGAAGTTGATGGCATGCGTTTAAAACTAGACATCCGCAGAAAAAATAAAGAACTCAAAGGTGCGCCAGTACTGTTACAAATTCATGGTGGCGGTTGGACGCGAGGGTATGGGTCCAAGAACGAACAAGCTTTACCTTTAATGCAAAACCTTGCACAACAGGGATGGGTATGCGTAGCAACCAATTATCGTTTGAGCCCTAAAGCGACGTTTCCTGATCACATTATTGACTGTGAACATGCTTTAGCTTGGGTTAAAGATAATATTGCTGATTACGGCGGCGATCCTGATTTTATTATAGTGACTGGCGGATCTGCTGGTGGACATTTGAGTAGCTTGTTAAGCCTTTCGACGATTGATCATCGTTTTGATGAAAGCTTGAAGGACAAAGATTTACGCGTTCAAGGCTGTGTGCCGTTTTACGGCATCTATGATTTGCTAGATGAAAAGAAGCTTCAGAAAAGCGTTGGTTTAGAAATTGTGATGCGCAAAAGCATCGTAAAGCAGCGTAAGGAAGAGGCGCCTGACCTTTATCGGATTATGTCTCCTATCAATCATATTTCAAAACATGCGCCGCCTTTTTTGATCATCCATGGAAATAAAGACACGCTCACTTCGTGTGATGAAGCGCGCTACTTTTCAAACAAGCTAAGAAGTGTGTCTGGGCAGCAGGTGAGCTTTGCCGCTATCGATGGCGCGCAACATGCATTTGATATTTTTCCATCCTTGCGCTGCGATATTGTCGTTGCGGGGATATCGGCAGAACTAAAGCAATGGCACGAGAGTTACCAAAAAACACTTTAGCGATAGCGGTTTAACTGACGGAGTTGGACAAATCTTTCAACTCAAGAATATAATCAGCGAGCGGTAACTCAATATAAAAATATCTGAACCACTCCACTCGGGCAGACTTCCGAAGGTTAGCGTGATGACTAATACAGAATCTTTGAAGCACTTTCGTACGTGCAATTTATGTGAAGCAATGTGCGGTGTTGTAATAGAACACGATCAAACTCAAGTGTTGTCGATTAAAGGGGATAAGGATGACCCATTCAGTAAAGGTCATATATGCCCTAAGGCTCTTGCGCTAAAAGACTATCATGAAGATCCCGATCGTTTGCGCACGCCAATGCTTAAAACAGAGCAGGGCTGGAAGCAGATTAGCTGGGGAAAAGCATTTGATATCGCGGCTAAGCGCTTAGGCGACATTCAAAAGCAATATGGGCAAGACGCGGTCGGTTTGTATCTCGGTAATCCGAATGTTCATCACCACGGCAATGTTCTATTCCTGATGAATTTATATCGTGCTTTAGGGACCAAGAATCGTTTTTCTGCGACCTCTAATGATCAACTCCCCCATATGCGCGCTAATTATGAGATGTTCGGTCATCAGGGTTTATTCCCAGTTCCAGACATTGATCATACCGATTTATTCATTTTGCTTGGTAGTAACCCAGCAGCATCGAACGGAAGTTTGATGTCGGCGCCAGATTATCTAGGCCGTTTAAAGGGGATAAGAAAACGCGGTGGCGAAGTAATTTTGATCGACCCCAAACGCAGCGAAACTGCCAAGGTTGTTGATACGCACTTGTTCATCAAGCCAGGCACAGATGCGTATATGTTGCTAGGCATGATTCATACCTTATTTGATGAAGGCTTAGTCGATATCGGTCGGTTACAAGGCATTATTGAAGGTGTGGCAGACGTTCAGTTAATGAGCTCTGATTTTTCTCCCGAGTCTGTCGCAGATGTGTGTGGTATTAAGGCCGAATACATCCGAGAGCTCGCTCGTAAATTAGCAGAGACGCCGCGAGCAGCGATATTTGGTCGCATGGGCACATCAACGCAAGAGTTCGGTGGCTTGGCGACTTGGTTCATTTATGTCTTGAACATACTGACTAATCATCTGGATGAGCGCGGTGGCTTAATGTTTACAAAGCCTGCTGCGGACCTTGTCGAAATTAGCAGCTATCTTGGTGAGCAAGGTAGCTCAGGTCGTTTTAAAACGGTTACCGGTTTGCCTGAGTTTAGTGGTGAGCTACCGTCGAGTGCTATCGCTGATCAAATCGAAACAAAGGGTGAGCAACAAATTCGTGCGATGATCACGATTGCGGGTAACCCAGTTATTTCTAGCCCTAATTCAAATCGTCTAGAGAGAGCCTTTAATTCTTTAGATTTTATGCTGTGCGTCGATAGTCATTTGAATGAAACAACGAAGCACGCAGACCTTATTCTTCCGGGCACAAGTCAGTTAGAGCAGTCGCATTATGATGTAGCTTTAAATATGTTGGCTGTGCGTAATGTTGCGAAATATTCTCCTGCCTTATTTAACGCACCAAAGAACAGTAAGCATGACTGGCAAATTATGCATGAGCTTACGCATAGGCTCTCTGCTGGTGGTAGCTTAGTGAATGGCGTGAAAGAACTTGCACGTTATCGCACGCTGAAACAAATGGGGCCAGATGGAGTATTGGATGTTTTGCTTCGTATAGGGCCTTATGGAACTCAGCTACCGGGCACTTCGTCGATCGGTGCATTTTTGATTGATACGATTCAAGATATTTTCTCTCCATCGCATCCTTTAAGAAAAGCGTTTGATAACGGCCCGTATGGTTCCCAAAACCGAGGTCTGAGCAAAGGCTTATGTATTGCCTCGCTGAAGAATTATCCGCACGGTGTTGATCTTGGTTCGTTACAGTCTGCTTTGCCAGATCGTCTGTTTACTAAACACAAGCATATCCAAATAGTGCCAAAAAGTTATATGACAGATATGCCTCGCTTACGTAAGCGCTTGCAGGAACTAAGTAATACCAAAGAGCCGGTCATGCTTTTGATAGGTCGTCGAGATGTACGTTCTAATAATTCGTGGATGCATAACACGTCGCGTTTAGTGAAAGGAAAAAACCGTTGTACAGCACAGATCAATACAGCAGATGCTAAACGTTTGAAGCTCAAACATGGTGAATTAGTTAAAGTTTCTTCTGACTATGGTGCGGTCACTATTCCTTGTGAAGTCACAGACGACATTATGACGGGCGTTATGAGTATTCCTCACGGTTGGGGGCACGATCATGAAGGGACGCGACTTTCTGTGGCAAGTCAGAAGCCAGGGGTGAACCTTAATGTCCTTATTTCTGATCAGTTCGTCGATAAGTTAACGGGTACTTCAGCTCTAAATGGTATGCCTGTGCGTGTTGAAGCGATTGCTTCAACTGCTACAAAAAAGCGACGAAAAACCACTACCAAGAAAACAACGAAAGCGGTAAGTTAAAGCATTAAGTTTACTGTAGAGTTGTATATATGGTGATTCCCCGTAAGGACGTAAGCGAAGAAGCGCTTGAAGGTTTGTTAAAAGAATACTGTCTTCGCGCTTGGGGTCTAAATGACGTGGAATCGCCGATCGAAGATCGCATTTATAGCGCACGTGCTGCGCTTGATAACGGCGATCTTGTTTTGTGGTATAGCGAGTACGAAGAGAGTGCTTATTTATTGGCCACAAAAGACCTTCCTGAACAGCCAAAGGCTGATGCCTCTTACGACGTGTAAGTCATGTCTAAATTTCTTGTAGGTGAAGAAGAATTATTCAAGCGCGCTGGGAAAGATCGTTTTCAGCGGGGTAAGAATGCGTACACCCCTGATTTGGTGCAAGACTATCAGCGAGATGGCCTAGCGGTAACAGCCAAAGTTGAAGACTACACTGTCACACTGAATTATGCGGGCAGTATTGTGGACGGGCACTGTACTTGCCCAGATTCCGATGGGTTCGATTTTTGTCAGCACTGTGTTTCTGCAGTATTACACGGTAATCGTCTTGAGCAACAAGTACTCTCCCTTTCCAAAGGTCCCGAAAAATCTCGCATATTTGCGTATTTGATTGGTCTCGAGAAACAATCACTGGCGAAGCACTTTTTAGAGCTATTAGAAAGTGATTCTGAACAATTTGAGCGTTACTTGTTAAAGGCGAGTTTGGCCGGGCAAGAAGTTGATTTTGTTGCTCTCAAAGCGCGCGTTACTGAAACAACACGTATCGATGACAAACGTAATTTGTTTAGTCAGCGTCAAGTGAAGGCATTCTTCGCGCGTATTGAACAACTCTTTGGGGAGTTTGAAGCGGCAAGCTTTGAGAGCAAGCCTCGAGAAGGACTCAAACTTGTAGAATATTCATTAGCGCGACTTAATAAACTGCTACTTCAAATTGACGATAAGTGGGGCACATACCGCTCTTCGGCTCAGGCACTCAGCAGTTTGTACACGCGTCTGTTCGCCTTACAACAAGGCCGAGCGACTACCTTGATAAAGCGTTTCGAGAAAATATATTTTCTCGACCAATTTAATCTGATCGCTCACGAGCCTGCGCATATTTTGAGGGAGATTGAAGGTGGTCTCGATTTATTTCATAAACGGCTTGCGCAAGCATGGTTAAGCCAGCAGCTTGCTGAACAAAAAATTCCCGAGACAGAGAAAGTACGAGCGGCTCTCTCCGAGATAAAAGAATATTGGCAATGGCGTAAAGTAGCTGAGCAGCTCATTCAGCTTCCAAAGCCTCGTTATGTTCAAGATGCTTACGCTTGGCAACGGTCTTTACACGAGTTTCTAGCGCAGAGCCCAATGGCTTGGTTGGAATGGGCTGAAAAGGCCGAGCAATTTGGCTCACAGCACGTTGCCACGGCTTTGGATAAAGCCTTGGTCCAATTTCCAAACAATGATCTTCTGGCCCGACGTGCAATTCAAACAGCAGTCCAAAACGAAGACGATAGTACTTTGTCCCGTTTAGCCGTCTCTCAAGCTTGTACTTTTGTGGATATGTTGTCTGAAGGTGCGTTGGAAGCATTGCAGACGATTGATGCAACTCTTTACCTTATGATTTATCGTCAGATTGATCAGATTAATCCGCACGATGATCCTGAAGAACGTCAGTATCGAGCACTAAGTAAATTAAGCGCTTTCATGCAAGAGTATTACGTAAAAGAGTTAGTTGGTTTTTTAGCGCAAGATGAACGCTTATTGTTGGATCAACGTTTGCGATTACTAAAGCTCATTGATGCGAATGGCGATCATGTCGAAGCGAAAAAAATTCGTGAGAACATGGTGCCATTTCTTCTTAATAAACAACAAAATCGTAGTGACGATATTGCAGCTGAGCAGCTTGTTTTGCTGCGGGAAAACTACAAAGCGCTCAACTTGCCTCAATCGGCGTTTGATCTGTTTATGTCATCGATTAATAACTTAATTGTGGTGCGCAATAATTTTGCCTCCTTGGTGGATAAGTACCAGGTCAGCTTGGCGCAGAAATAAGGCGTGACAAGCAACCCATCTAATCGCCATAATCTCCTCCGTTCAGCCCGTATCGGCTCAATCCTTTTAGTACAGGAATTCTCATGTCTGAAGAACTAGAAATGAATATGGATGTCGCGAATCTTTATCGCGAAGAAATTTATACAGATCAGAAGATCGGCACCATTCGTGTTATGACGCCTGTGACGGCAAGTGGTGAACGTGACGATGCGCGTGCAGTGCAATACGTCGGACAAGCGCAAATGATGACTCCAGCTGGTGCTCTGCCACTCACGTTTGAGTTAGCGGTTGATAATTTAGCAGACGCAGTTGCAGGTTTTGGTGATGGCGCTAAGCAGGCAATGGAAGATACGATGCGTGAATTACAAGAAATGCGTCGACAACAAGCGTCTCAGATTGTTGTTCCAGGTCAAGACGGCGGCCCTCAAATTCAAATGCCTTAAGGGCTTTGAATTCAGGCCTCGACCTATCCACAAGGTCGAGGCTTATCATGTATGTTTCTCTATTGTTTCTTGAATAAAACCAGACTCGTGAAGTTTTTGGTAAGCGCGCTTTAATTTGTTAACGCGACTCTGCGGCATGTTTTGATTCACTTTCAGTTTGATCGCATAAGGCGGCTCAATATCGTCAATATAAGTGAGCGTTGTGCGCTTTTGATCTGGCTGCTGACTAACGTGGTAGCTTAGTCGTAAATCCATTTCTATAAAACTATCTACGCGCTCTAAGTCGACTAACTCAAGCCCTTGTTCGTAGCTCTTTACTTCGGTGAGCTCTAAGGAAAACTCCGAAGCATGTTTATTTAATCCTGGATATCGAAAATCTTTAATGATGGCGATCTCGTATGCTTCAAGTTCTTCAAAGTCTCGAAATGCACCGCAATGTAAAACCGAATGATGGACTTTTGTGACTGCTGGCTCAAAGGCAATTCCGTTTGGTAGTGAATCCCACGAAGGGCTGTCATAGGCGATCCAATTAACATTGCTCTCTCCTTTTAACAGCCGTTCGATTCATGGGCTTGGTGCGACAGTAATTTTGATATCTAGTTCGGCGAGTCGTGCGATTTCAGTGACAATGTCGGTGACGATGCCACTATGGATTTTTTCTTCATCGACAATCTGTAAAGGTGCGGCGATATTTTCCACGACAAAGTAGTGAAGATCATGAGCATATGCCGACGCTGATAACGACAGCATCCATAGTCCAATTAGGCGTTTGACGCAGGGAAGATATTCCATCGGTATTTACCTACTTTGCAACAAATATATTTTTAGAACACTAGCGCCTTAACATACAACGACTACACTTCAGCTTGACTTAAAATTAGCAAAGATTGTCCGATTTAAAGTATTCATTGCAGGGTGCTTGAGTGGATGGCCAAGAGTGCTAGAATGCGCGCCGCTTAAGATGCATCGAGCATCATGTTTTTATGCTAGGGGTAAAGAATGACGTATAAAGTTGGCCAACGGTGGGTTAGCCAAACCGAACCGAAATTAGGTTTAGGAATGATCTCTGAAATCGAAGGGCGGAGAATCCTGATCACCTTTCCTGCGGCCGATGAAATTCGTACTTATGCGACAGACCAAGCGCCTATTTCTCGGGTGATTTACAAAGTGGGAGATGAAGTTCGTGATCATGATGATCAACTCTATGTGATCAAAGATGTCGATCTAATTGATGATCTTGTCTTTTATCATGTTTCCAGTGATGCCTCGACAAAACAACGTATTAGCGAAGTTGAGCTGAATTGTTTTATCCAGTTTACGAATCCATTGCAGCGATTAACCAATGGGCACTTCGATCGTAATCGCGCATTTCGTTTGCGTTATGAAACCTTGCAACATAATCATGCCCTTCAACTGAGTGGCGTTAAAGGCTTGCTTGGTTCACGCACGAGCTTGCTTTCTCATCAGGTGTACATTGCAAAAAATGTCGCACAACGTTTTGCACCACGTGTCTTGTTAGCAGATGAGGTTGGCCTCGGTAAAACCATTGAGGCAGGCATGATTATTCATACCCAACTACAACGCGGTTTAAGTTCTCGCGTATTGATTTGTGTGCCATCGACACTGATTCATCAGTGGCTTGTTGAAATGCTGCGCCGATTCAATCTGCGTTTTTCTATTTTTGATCATGCTCGTTGTGATGCGTTGATTGAAGAGGGCGTCGAGAATCCTTTTGAAGAAGAGCAACTAGTATTATGCGATATTGCAACACTTAGCCAAGATCCTGCTCTTTCCGCGCTCGCTAGCGAAGCTGATTGGGATTTGTTTGTCGTCGATGAGGCACATCATCTTGAATGGAGTGCCGAGAAAGCGAGTGATGAATACTTGTGTGTTGAAGAGCTATCGAAGATTAGTCGAGGCGTGTTACTTCTGACTGCGACACCTGAACAAGCAGGTTTGGAAAGTCACTTTGCACGCTTACGTTTGCTTGATCCTGATCGTTTTCATGACCTTGAAGCCTTCAAGGAACAAGAAAAGCATTATGGCGAAATTTCAGAGTTAGTGAAGCAGCTACAAAGCCAAACCGATGATGCGCCGGTTGATGCCAGCCTTAAATCAGACCTGAGTCGTTTGATTGCCTCGCCTGAAGATTTTGATTGGTCTCTGCCCGCTGAAGAACTTGTTCCGCAGCTCATTAATGAATTGCTCGATCTGCATGGTACGGGGCGCGTTCTGTTTCGTAATACGCGTGATGCGGTTGAAGGCTTTCCTCAGCGTATTGTGCGGCCTTATGAGCTTGTTGCTGCGTATGAGCCAGACTCCGATTCGATCGCTAATGATCCAGAAGTAAAATGGTTGTGTGAGTTTCTCGAAGCGAATCGTGACGAGAAAGTTCTTGTGATTTGTTCGAACGCGAATCGCGCCTTGATGGTGGAAGAGTATGTGCGCTTACGACAAGGTTTTAGAACTTCAGCATTTTATGAGGGACTGAGCATTATCGAGCGAGATCGTGCCGCCGCGTACTTTGCAGATAAAGAAGAAGGCGCTCAGGCGCTAATCTGTTCTGAGATCGGTAGTGAAGGGCGTAACTTCCAATTCGCGAGCAATCTGGTCTTGCTTGATTTGCCCGAGAACCCAGATTTGCTCGAACAGAGAATTGGCCGACTCGATCGAATTGGTCAGGTTCGTGATGTACAGATTCATGTGCCGTACTTGTATGGAAGTCAGCGCGAAGCTTGGTTTAACTGGTACCACAAGGGTCTAAATGCATTTGAAACGAGTTGTCCGGCGGGGTATGCCATTCAGCAGAAGTTCCAAGAAAGCCTTGATCAGTATTTGTCTTTATCCGACCTCACATCAACTGAAGCCACTGGCATCATTGAAAAGGTCGCTGCTTATCGTGAAGAGATCATGCGTGAGCTTCAGATGGGCAGGAACGTATTGCTAGAGCTCAATTCATGTCGCCCGAAAGAAGCTGAAGCCTTGATTGAGAAGCTTGAGGAAGAAGAGCGTAGCCAAGATTTAGCCGCGTACATGCAGCGCGTATATGACTTGTATGGTGTTGAACAAGAGCATCAGTCAGATGGTTCAGTTGTATTGCATCCCGGCGAGCATATGCTGACAGCAGAGTTTCCTCGATTAACCGATGAAGGAATGACGCTTACGTATCAACGAGAGAAAGCATTGTCTCGCGAAGATATGGAATTTGTTACATGGGAGCATCCCATGGTCACTGAATTAATGGATCAGCTAGTGAGCGGCGAACTCGGCAATGCCGCTTTGGCGAAAATTTCCGTGAAAGGTATTCCTCCAGGCACCTTATTTTTAGAGTCTATTTTTACCGTGAACAGCATGGCGCCGAATGAGTTACAGCTAGATAAATATTTGCCGATGTCTCCACAACGTTTTGTCGTTAATGGCGATGGGCGAGATTTGTCGCAAGTGCTGCCGTATGAAAAGCTTAACGAGCTCAGCAGTGGTATAAAACGTACCTTGGCGCTGCAAATCATTAAAGAAATCCGCTCTGAATTTGCTGGTTTATTGGCGCATGCGCAGAAACTTGCTGAGCAAACTCTGCCGAGTTTCAAAGACATCGCGCGTGAGCAATTAAGTGCCGACATGGATGCTGAAATTCATCGTATGACCAGTTTACAGCAAAAGAATCCAATGATTCGCGAAGAAGAAATTGAATTTGTTCGTAAGCAAAAAGAAGAGGGTTTATCCTACATTGATAAGACAGGTCTGGAGCTTCAGGCCATGCGTATCATCATCAACACGTAGGAGGTGAACAACATGACAGATCAAAAATCAAAACCAGAATTGACCGAACTTCAGCACCATGTCACCCAATGTGGTGGTACCGAGCGTGCTTTTGATAACGAATACTGGGACCACAAGGAAGAGGGTATTTATGTCGATGTTGTGTCTGGAGAACCCTTGTTTAGCTCCACGACTAAATATGATTCTGGATCTGGTTGGCCTGCGTTTACCAAGCCTATTCACATGGAACAGATTGTCGAGAAAGAAGATCGTCAAATGTTCATGGTGCGCACAGAAGTGCGCAGTAAAGATGCCGATTCACACCTAGGCCATGTGTTTAATGATGGCCCCGTTGAAGAAGGCGGTATGCGTTACTGTATTAATTCGGCGGCCATGCGTTTTGTGCCAAAGGCAGAGATGGCAGAACAAGGCTACGCTGAGCTATTAAGCCTCTTCGATTAAAGGCTATTGCGATCGATATTGGGGTCAGAGTAAAAGCGCCCAGACCCCAGCGTTAAACCTCAAATATTTCTCATAAACTATAAGAAAAATGAACCAAGAATACTTAGGCGAAATTGCTAATATGCGCATGCCGTTTGGCAAATACAGTGGTCGTCGCTTAATAGATCTACCTGAAGAATACCTACTCTGGTTTCGTAAAAAAGGCTTCCCTAATGGCAAGCTTGGAACTCTGCTAGAAATGACGCTCGAGATTAAAATTGAGGGTTTAGAGAAACTGCTAGAGCCATTAAAGAAATAGCCTTATGGCTCTATGTTGTGCGTGCTTTATTTATAGCGCCCTTACTTTTTCTTAGCCGCTTGCTTCGCTTCAAACGCTTCCATTTGTTCTGGTGTCGCTGGAAGCTGGTGTTTGTCTTTCCACTCTGAGTAAGGCATGCCGTAAACGAACTCTCGAGCCGCGTCATAATCCACTTCAACACCTTTCTCGGCGGCCGCTGCTGCGTACCATTTTGATAGGCAGTTTCGGCAGAAGTCGGCCAAGATCATCAGGTCAATGTTTTGTACTTCTTTATGGTCATCTAAGTGTTTTAAGAAACGACGAAATACAGCGGCTTCTAGTTCGGTTTGTGTTTGTGAATCGATATTTGAAGACATAGGAATTCCTTATGAAATGAACTTGAGAAGTGTTGCTACTTGCGGCACGCTTGTCAATGTCGCTCAAGGATGGAGCGAGTTATTTAACAAGGAATTAGACATGAGCATATCAACTTGGCCAGAGTCCGAACGGCCGCGCGAAAAACTCCTCTCAAAAGGTCCTCAAACATTAAGTGACGCTGAGTTGCTTGCGATCTTTTTACGTACAGGCATCAAAGGGCGTTCAGCGATTGAATTAGCACGAGATTTACTCGCTCATTTTGGTGGGTTGAAGCCACTGCTTCGCGCTAGTGAACAAGAATTCTGTTCTTACAAAGGCATGGGCTTAGCAAAGTACGCGCAGTTACATGCAAGTTTAGAAGTAAGTAAGCGCGTACTAAAAGATGAGTTAAGGGAGAGTGATGTTATCACTAGCCCTGATGTGTGCAAACGTTATGTGCAGCATGCCTTGGCAAATCGTCAACATGAAACCTTCGCTGTTCTGTATCTTAATAATCAGCATGCAATTCTGGATATGGAAGAGCTGTTTCAGGGTACGATTGATGCTGCATCCGTATATCCGCGTGAAGTAGTTCGCCATGTACTTAACAAAGGTGCTGCAGCCGTCATTCTTTGTCATAACCATCCCTCTGGATCGACGCAAGCAAGCCAAGCTGACATCCAGATTACACGACGATTGCAGTCGGCATTGGAGTTGATCGATGTGCGGGTGCTGGATCATTTAATCGTCGCAGGTAGTCATGTGGTCAGTTTTACCGAACAGGGCTTGATGTAGACCTTGGTCCAATGCTAGACCAAGGTCTAATAGTTGTTTTGCGTAGTATTGCCAAAAATTCGCTTAGGAAAAATTATGCGCCATATAGTACGTAAAATTGGTGTGAGTGAATTCGATAATTAAGGCGACACCTTCACCTTAAACGCAGCGACTGTGGTCGATCCGCCAATTGAAGGGCGTTAAATTGTGCAGTAGGGCACCCTCAAACCCTAGCCGTTCAAAACACGCCTGGACTATTCTTGAGTTTCAAGTGTGTGCGTTTTAAAGGAAGTGTTAATGTATTAAATTCATATTGCGGGATGATCATCCTTGTTTGGAAATGCTCGGTTAGGGTTATTGAATACGCACTTGCCTGATCTTTGCATTAGTGAATCTTCTGATCTTGATTGCACGCTTAAAGTGCTCGAACAAAACCCTGACAATGATTTGTTGTTGCTCGATCTACATATGTCAGGCAGTCAGGACTCATTTGGTCTGGTGACTGTACCCGAAAAATTCCCAACTGTGCCTTTAACGATCATTTCAGCACGAGAAAATGTTGAGACTATTAGCCGTTGTATTGCTCACGGCTCAATTGGCTTTATTCCAAAGTCCTGCTCTCCGAGTATGATTAAAGATGCCATTGACCATGTGATTGATGGTGAATCTTAGGTGCAGTCTTTTGTGCGCCAAAACTTACGTCGAATCGATAATGAAGAACGTGACTCAGCAACGCAGGTCGCTGTCTTGACGCCCCAGCAGTATCATGTGCTTTGTTTCTTATGAGAAGGTTGGCTGAACAAACGGATAGCTTATGAAATTGGCGTGACAGAAGTTATGGTAAAAGCCCATATCACTGCTATTTTTAAGAAGTTGGGGGGTTAATCGTACGCAGGCTGTGATTACTTGATCTAAGAAGTCACTTTATGATCCTGCGACGGAGGCTGTTTAATCCTCTGTTTTAACATGTTGTTTTTGAGACTAATTAGGGCAATTACCCTAATTAATGGCTTTTGTCTTTACATTTCAGAAACATACGTCAAAATCGCCAACCCTTTTTATTGTTAAAGCGAGTAAGGTTATGGACGATATGCATCACTTTGTTATTGTGGGTGGTGGCGCTGGCGGACTAGAGCTTGCGACAAAACTCGGCAATAAATTAGGCAAGAAGAACAAAGCTCGTATTACGCTCGTTGATGCGGCCTTAACGCATGTCTGGAAGCCTTTGTTGCACGAGGTTGCTGCCGGCTCTCTCAATTCAGATGCCGCGCAAGTCGATTTTCGTGTGCATGCGCAACAGCATTATTTTGAATTCCAGCCCGGACGCTTAACTGGACTCGACCGTTCCCAAAAAACGATTACCTTAGCGCCTATAAATAATCGCAAAGGTGAAGAGGTTGTTGCTGCGCGCCGTGTGCCATACGACACATTGGTGATTGCTGTGGGCAGTACGACGAATGATTTTGGAACCAAAGGTGCCGAAGAGCATTGCCAGTTTCTCGATAGCCAGCTACAAGCGCGCCGTTTTCATCAGAGTCTGTTAAATCGTTATTTGCAAGCAGAGCATGCGCCCGAAGGTGAGAGAGATATTCATGTTGCGATCATTGGTGGGGGCGCGACCGGCGTCGAGTTGGCAGCTGAATTACGCTATGCTTCGCAGCAACTAGAGTCTTATGGTCTGCATAACGTCAAAGAAAGCAATATTCATATCTCTTTGATCGAAGCTGGTGGTCGTATATTGCCAGCACTAAAAGAACGTTTATCTGCGGCGGCAACGCGGGAATTGAATAAGCTCAATATTGAAGTATTAACATCTCAACCGGTAACAGAAATTACCGACACTCAACTGACCTTTGCTGAGAGTGAGCCTCTAAACGCCGAAATCAAAGTGTGGGCGGCAGGTATTAAAGCCCCAGGGTTCTTAACAGAACTAGATGGCCTCGAAACGAATCGATTGAATCAATTGAAGGTTGACACCACATTGGCAACGACTTTGGATGATTGCGTATTTGCGTTTGGCGATTGTGCGGAATGTTGGAATGAGGGTAATGAACGGTCTGTGCCTCCTCGTGCACAAGCGGCACACCAACAGGCGAGTACGCTGTACAAGACGCTTGTTGCTCGACTAGATGGCGGTGCTGCACATCAGTTTGTCTACAAAGATCATGGTTCGCTTGTTTCTTTGAGCGATTATACTGCCGTAGGAAGTCTCATGGGGAACTTGAGCAAAGGCAGCATGATGGTCGAAGGAAAGCTTGCGCGCTTATTTTATGTGTCTTTATATCGCATGCATCAGCTTGCCTTGCACGGCTTCTTTAAGACCGGTTTGATTTGGCTAAATGATCGTTTGATGCGAGTGATTCATTCTAGAATGAAGCTGCACTAAGCAAACATAACATTGCAAAGATGTCCCTTATGGGGCCTTTTTTGGTGTATCAATACAAGTAACAGTGCTCGCATATTGTTTGCAACGCATTGTTGTTTTTTCTTGCGGCTTGTCGGTTTAAGGTAGAGTGCCTACCACCACTTTTATCTCATAGGGCAAGTCAAATCGACATGCCTCTCCAATATAAGATTACTAGCTCTGTTACGACTAAGGTAATAATAATTACCTATTTCGAGCATGATAAGTTCCAAGGTCAGTATTATATTAAGTTACGCCTCCTGGGCATAAAGTCGTTTCTCAATATGTTCGAATATAATCCGTGTTCATATATATTTGCGTCCGCAGTAAAGAGCGCCTGTGATTTGCGCGATTGATAATAACCTCGATGTTTTTTCAATATACTTACTCGATAAGAGAGTAATACAAAAATAGCAAATTTTGGTGCTAGTGCTACCTAGAACAAAGTCCGTCTTAGAGCGAGGATTTAATTCTTTCAAATGAGTTCCAATATGCCAGGATAAACTTTCCCATTAAAAAATTATTTACGATCACGATAGAAAACAATCATTTGTATTTTGGAGTGATTTTTTCTCGAGCTTGTGCGCTCAAAGAACTGTCGATTTATTTTACATTATTGGTTTTTATCCATAATAAAAATAATCA
>NZ_LWFI01001741.1:0-1090 GCF_001635735.1 Oleiphilus sp. HI0067 | reverse complement strand
CGCTCCGAGCTGGGTTGATAAGGATTTTGGAGAGTAAGGTATGAGTGGTTTTGTACGCGTCGTAGAAGTTGGGCCTAGAGACGGGCTTCAAAATGAAAAAGCAATTGTCCCACTTGAGGCTAAAGTTTCACTTGTAAATGAGCTTTCCGCAGCTGGTGTCAGTTATATCGAAGCTGGGAGCTTTGTTTCGCCAAAATGGGTGCCACAAATGTCGAATAGCGACGCATTGTTTGAAATGATTGATCGCAACGCCAACACACGCTACGCCGCACTTACACCAAATCTTCGTGGTTACGAAGCAGCTAAAATCTGTGGCGCGGAAGAGGTTGCTGTTTTCGCAGCTGCTTCGGAAGCCTTCAGTCAGCGCAATATCAATTGCTCTATCGATGAAAGTATCCAACGATTTGAAGAGCTCGCTAAGCAGGCTAATTCAGATGGCGTTCCTATAAGAGGATACGTGAGCTGTGTCTTTGCTTGTCCGTATGGCGGTAAAGTAGACCCTCGTAAGGTAATTGAAACGACGCGTAAGCTATTTGATTTAGGGTGTTATGAGGTATCACTCGGTGACACCATCGGGGTTGGTACGGCTTATGACACCAAACAACTGCTCTCATTGATGTCGTCTGAATTTGATACAAGCAAATTGGCCCTCCACCTTCACGATACATATGGTCAAGCCCTAGCTAGCGTTTATGCTGGACTAGAGGCTGGAATACGTTGCTTTGATGCTTCTGTTGCGGGTCTAGGCGGCTGCCCTTATGCAAAGGGTGCAACAGGCAATTTAGCGACAGAAGATTTGGTGTACCTTCTTCACAGCGGCGGGTTTGAAACTGGTATTAATTTAGAGAAATTAGCGAGCGCCGGTAACAAAATATCAGACGTTCTCGGTCGCGAGAATCAATCTAGTGTTGGAAAAGCGCTATTCAAAAGTTGTTAAGGCCCTATTCCATCAGATAACAAAAACAAGGATTTCACATGTCACATGCGCCTTTATGGGCCCCGACACAGGATCAAATTGATCAGGCTAACATTACCAAATTTGGCACATGGCTCGGCGCGCAACACGGGATTTATCTTGATAACTACGAAG
>NZ_LWFI01001740.1:0-558 GCF_001635735.1 Oleiphilus sp. HI0067 | reverse complement strand
TGGAGCCATAACCTTGTTGCGCTGACTAACCCAAGCCTAACGCGCGACATTATCGATCTAGCTCTAGCGGACTTGCGCTTTAGTGATCTTAGCGCCAAAGAAAACTTCATTGAGGTCAATGATCGAACCTACCACATGCGTAGCTTTGAACTAGGCGAAAATACCTTGCTAACTATTCGTGATGTAAGCGAAGGAAAAGCGATTGTTGAACACACGCTTGCCAACATGCGGTGGATGCTGATGATTTGTCTTATCGTTGCGGAATGCTTATTACTCTTGGTGCTTTGGCGACCAATGACACGCTTGCGTCGCACAACGAACATTCTTCCGTCGCTGGCTAGCCGCAATTATGCGCAAGCTAAAAAAGACTTCGATAAACTGGGTGCGAGTCGCTTCGTCAATGACGAAGCAGACATTCTACGTATCACCGCATCGGGACTATGTGATGAGTTAGAAAGCATGCGCGAGCAACTCGAAACCCGTGCGAGTGAACTCGAAAAACGAGGTCGCGAGTTAGAGCTTGAACGTGACTTTGTAAATCAGTTATTCAATACCATG
>NZ_LWFI01001739.1:0-588 GCF_001635735.1 Oleiphilus sp. HI0067 | reverse complement strand
AGGCCTGTGTTAAGATCTTTAGCATCAAGATAGGTATACCCTGCAGTTAGTTTTGTCGCTTCATTTAGCTCTAATTTCGTAGCGATTTCCGCGCCTTGCGTCCGCGCCTTCGAGATATTCCCGTATTCAAATATTTGCACAAGTCCGTATGTTGGATCATTTTCCATCCTCACAAACTCGGTTTCGATCATATCCTTCAAATCATTTCTAAAAAGATTCAAGTCCAATTCAAAAGAATCACCACTCAAGACCCAGCCAAGTTGGTAGCTGTTCGAATATTCAGGTTTAGTAACTGGATTCCCAAGAACCTTATAGCCATGCTGACTGTGGTCAAACTCAAGGTAGCGCTCTTTCAAGCTTGGCACTCGATACCCCTTGCCAACACCAAATCGCAAGAAGTGATCAAGCCCCACTAAAGACGAAAAGTCATATCGACCATTTATCTTAGGACTAAAATAGCTTCCGAAATCGCTATCATCTTGATATCGAAAACCAGGCAATAATTCTAAAGAATCAGACGCATAAATATCTTCTTGGTAATACAACGAAGTATTTTGACGCGCACCATCAACCTCTGGCGTCCAACCC
>NZ_LWFI01001738.1:0-744 GCF_001635735.1 Oleiphilus sp. HI0067 | reverse complement strand
ACGGGGCGTGAACTTCCAAGACCTTTGATCGTAATATCGTCAGTTACAAGAATTGGATTCTCAAAAGTGTAACGGCTTGAGCCGCCACCGGTAACGGGAACAATTGGGTTGCTGCTATCAAAGGAGCCCGGGACTTCAACAATATCTGCGCCTGGGTTGTTGTTTGCTTGCTCTATCGCCCAGCGTAAAGATCCATTACCGCTCGACTTGGAATTCGTTACTTTATAGCTTGCCGCATGTGAAAAGCTTGAAATGCAGACGACAACTAGACCGACAATAACGCTGTAGAGACTCATTCATAGTGTCCAAAATTGATCAATGACAATATATAACTGTAGTTGATTCTAGGTGTTTTGCGCTAAGTACTTGTTCTCATTAGGAAAAGACCATCATCGAATTTATCGAAGCGTGAATACCAATGATGATAATGAAAATTGTTAGGGTAAGTATGGGGGAGCGGAGGCGCTATTTGGGAGGGTGAGCAATGTGCATGGCGAGTTGCTCGATTAAAAGCCACGCAGGCTCCGATCCAAACACGCCTTTTGATGCGTCATCGATTTTCTTAAGCATGAGCGTAAGATCGTTAATGCTTTTGGTGTTTAAGCGTTTTGCAGCCGAGACATAGTCTGCTTGCTGCTGGGCAAAGATGCGTTTGCCCTTAAGGTAGGCGTCAACGCGTTGTTGTTGCCCAATAAGAGGAATCAAACCTTCAAGCACACGGACGTCACGACTAAGTGGCCAGAT
>NZ_LWFI01001737.1:0-1315 GCF_001635735.1 Oleiphilus sp. HI0067 | reverse complement strand
GTGTGGTAGCAATTCAAGAGGCTGGAATTAGTCTGATTGAGATTGTGCCGAACGGGAATGGTGGTTGGATTGAGCGTCCACGCTCTGTAACGCTGGAAGATATATAGTGATTGGGAGCGTGCGAATAGTGAAACAAATAAATGAAAAAGTTAAAACATCTAGAGTTTTTGGGGCAATGAAAATGTTTGGTCAGCCGAAATTAGCGTTATCTTTGTTCATGGCAATGTTCATGTCCGCGGCCAATGCGGCAGTATTACAGGATGTGAAATTTGCATCGATGCCGGGTGATACAGTTGAGATTGTTCTGAGCTTTGATGAGCCTCCTGCAGAACCAAAGATCTTTACGATTGGTCAGACTGCAGACATCTCAATTACAGTTGATGGCGCAACAAATGGTTTGGATAAGCGTTATCACGAGCTTGGTCTCGGCAACGCTCACCGTATGACGGTGATCGAAGCAAAAAATAATGCGGGCCAAGCTGTTACACGCTTTGTTGTTGATCTAAATTCCATGGCACCTTACACCAGTTCTGTTGAGGGTAATGATCTGATTTTGAAGATTGGCTCAGCCGCAGCTGAAAATTCATCAGCTGAAAGCGATGCGTCAGTTAGTCAGTCTGCTTCAGGGAATGGTATTACAGCGATTGATTTTCGTCGCGGTGAGAAAGGCGATGGTCAAGTCATTATTGGTCTAGCGAATCCATCTGCTGATATCGACATGAGTGAAGTAGGTGGCAACATCCAGCTGTTGATCTCTGATGCAGAGCTTCCGGAAAGCCTTCGTCAGCGTTTAGATGTTGTTGACTTCGCAACACCTGTTTCACGTATTGAGTCTTACATTGAAGATGGTAAGGCCAAAATCGTGATCAAGCCTACCGGCAATTATGATTACTTGGCGTATCAAGCTGACGATCAGTTTGTTGTAAGCGTTGAGAAAATTACTGAAGACGAAGTAGAAGAGCGTCGCAAAGAAAAATTTCCTTTCACAGGCGAAAAGCTCTCTCTTAACTTCCAGAACATTGAAGTTCGTGCAGTATTGCAGTTGATTGCTGACTTTACTGGGTTGAACTTGGTAGCGAGTGACACTGTTGGCGGTAGCATTACTTTGCGTCTGCAAAACGTGCCTTGGGATCAAGCGCTTGAGTTAGTGCTAAAAACTAAGGGTTTAGATAAGCGCATGACAGGTAATGTTATGCTTGTTGCGCCAGCTGAAGAGATTTCAGCGCGTGAAAAACTTGAAATTGAGACGAATAAGCAAGTTGCAGAGTTAGCTCCGGTTCGTTTGGAAATTATTCAAGTCAATTATGCAAAAGCA
>NZ_LWFI01001736.1:0-926 GCF_001635735.1 Oleiphilus sp. HI0067 | reverse complement strand
GCTGCTCGCTTCTTACCAAGCAGCATATCCATGTTTTCGACAGTTTGAGCATGATCATCGATTGTTAGCTGAACTAATCGACGCGTGTCGCGAGCCATTGTTGTTTCACGCAACTGCATTGGATTCATCTCACCCAAACCTTTAAAGCGCTGAACATTCACCTTGCCACGTTTTTTTTCTGCTTCGATTCGATCAAGCACACCCTTGCGCTCAGCTTCATCCAAAGCATAAAACACTTCTTTACCCACATCGATACGATACAAAGGAGGCATCGCAACATAGATATGACCAGCTTCAACGAGTGGTTTGAAGTGGCGTACAAATAGAGCACATAAAAGTGTCGCGATATGAAGACCATCAGAGTCCGCATCAGCAAGAATGCAAATCTTGCCATAACGCAATCCTTCTAGATTATCTGATCCTGGATCCACGCCCACTGCGACAGCAATATCATGGACTTCTTGGGAGGCAAGAATTTCGGCAGAATCTACTTCCCAGGTATTAAGTATCTTACCGCGAAGCGGCATGATGGCTTGATACTCACGATCTCGTGCTTGTTTTGCGGAACCACCAGCAGAGTCACCCTCAACCAAGAACAACTCTGAACGCAATGCATCTGCCCCAGAACAATCCGCCAACTTGCCTGGCAGTGCTGGCCCTGAAGTCACTTTCTTACGAACAACCTTTTTACTTGCTCGCATACGCTTTTGGGCATTACTAATACACAGCGTCGCTAGCTGTTCCGCTTCATCAGTGTGTTGGTTAAGCCACAAGCTAAATGCGTCTTTCACTACACCCGAAATAAACGCAGCAGCCTCGCGTGAAGATAATCTTTCTTTGGTTTGACCTGAGAATTGAGGATCGCCTAACTTGGCAGATAAAACAAAACAGCTTTTATCCCAAATATCTTCTGGGCCAAGCTTTAT
>NZ_LWFI01001735.1:0-701 GCF_001635735.1 Oleiphilus sp. HI0067 | reverse complement strand
TTGTCTTGATATGGATTGTGCGACGCACTGATAACAATTCCGGCATTCGCGCGATATGTGCGCGTCAAATAAGCAACTGCTGGAGTAGGCATTGGACCAATCAAACGTACACCCACACCGGCCGCGGACAAGCCAGCCTCTAGCGCCGCTTCAAATAAATAACCTGAAATGCGCGTATCTTTTCCAATAATGACCTTATTCTTGGTACCTTGTTTTTTAAACACCTGACCACAAGCCCAGCCAAGCTTGAGCATAAACTCGGGTGTAATTGCTCCCTCACCTAATCGACCACGAATTCCATCCGTCCCAAAATACTTCCTGTCTGCCATTATTCTCTCTCTTAATTCTTGTAGGTATTACTTAGCTAACTTCATTGCCTGCCATATTTTAAGCGCATCTGCCGTTTCAGCAACATCGTGAACCCGCAAAATCGAAGCGCCACGTTCTAATGATAGCAAGGCTGCTGCAACACTACCGATTAAACGCTGATCCACATCCTTATCGAGCACTGTACCAATCATACTTTTGCGCGAGATCCCTACCAACAAAGGCGAGCCCAAATGCTGCAATTGGTCTAAATGTTTTAACAAACTCAAGTTATGCGCGAGCGTTTTACCGAAGCCAAAACCGGGATCTAGAACAATTTTCTCTTTTTGTACTCCTGACCCAATCAATGCTTCCACACGGCCTTGCAGAAACTG
>NZ_LWFI01001734.1:0-689 GCF_001635735.1 Oleiphilus sp. HI0067 | reverse complement strand
TACCTGCTCACGACGAGCTGGGGCTGCCAAATCTAAAGTAAGCGGCATACCAGTAGGAACACGTAAATCACTGAAACTCAATTTTTCAGGATATCTTTGTTGAACAACTGTCTGCACGGCAGCATCACCTCTCTGTGAATTTGGCGCCAAAGAAAAATTTATTTGATATTGAACCCTAGACTTTTGAACTTCGAAAACAACTCAGAATCACCCTGTTTTAATTGAATTTTCACACCAGAAAACTCGCGACGACAACGGTAATTTTTTCTTAGAGCATCAAAGCCCTTGGTACGTTCAGGCTCAGTTCCTTGCAACACACGCATCAACTGCCCCGAATCATGACGGACATCGAAACAAGCTCGAATCGCCGTGTGTAGACACCAATTAGTATCAGCATTTGAAGTAAATGACATTCTCGATAAAGGCGGTTCTTCCAAGAACTGACCAAGGGAATGCCTAGTGGGTAGCCCTAATAAATGACAAACTGATTGATAGATACGCTCTGTTCCGGAGACTTTTCCGTCGAAACTATAACCTGCGATATGAGGTGTCCCTAAATACACCATCTTTGCTAATTCAACATCAATATTTGGCTCGTTTTCCCAAACGTCTAAGATCACCGTGGGCGGGTTATCTTGGCTTAGGCGCTTCTTCAATGCCGATTCACGAATCACTCCACCTCGAGCAGT
>NZ_LWFI01001733.1:0-713 GCF_001635735.1 Oleiphilus sp. HI0067 | reverse complement strand
GTACTTCTGGAAATAATCCGCCATTCAAGAATACACAAGACAATATCTTGGCATCTGGATTCTCTTGATTGCGAGCCAAAAGTTCCTGCGCAACGGTATTACCATAATCATGTGCAAGTAAATGGTACTCCGCAACACCACACGCATTCACGAGAGCTTCAGCAATACTCGCCTGCATCATGATCGAATATTTCGGCAAGTTAGGTTTGTCTGAAAAACCAAATCCTAAGAAGTCGAAGGTAATCACGCGAAAATACTGCGTTAACCTTGGCCATATTTCTTGCCAGTCCCAACTCGATGTTGGAAAGCCATGCAACATTACTAAAACTGGTTTATTGGCATCCTGTGAATCCTGATAAAACACCTGATGCCCTTCAAATTCAAAAAATCTTCCTTGTTCACGCCACTGCGCTAAAGCCTTTTGTGCGTCGTTCAATGCCTACTCGCTTTCAGTTATTTATTGTTGCGCAGAAGCTTAAGAAACACGACATCAAAGAGCCACTCCCAAAGTGATAATTGAGCTGATTATTTCGGCCTACATAGCAATTCTGGTCTAAATTGACCTACGTAAACTAGCTGAGCACTTTGCTATGTACCAACTGGTGATGGCGAGCCAAATTGAGCTAGATCAAGTCAAACCAACCAGAAAGTTTGTACACTCGATTCCAAGTTCACGGATTAATTTATCTACAACAAAGATCGAGAAAGATTAT
>NZ_LWFI01001732.1:0-734 GCF_001635735.1 Oleiphilus sp. HI0067 | reverse complement strand
TCCATCGCACTAAAGGTACCGATACGAAGCACTTGCTTAGGGGAAGTTTTTCCATCCAATGCAACAACGGGAAGATCTAATAATTCAATCTTCCCTGATTCAACAATTTCACTTTCAAAACTACTGAATAAGGCTTGTAGCTCAAGAAGGGTTGGCACCTTACTGGTCTCGGCAAAACGCAATGCTGTAATACGATCAGGAAATTGTGCACTGGTCATCGAATCTTCAAGGCTAGGAATTAAATCCAGCGCGCTTTCTTTCGCAACACCAAATACTTCGCCAAGTGTGCCGCTCGCTAAATCGAGTTTTTCTTGAAGAGTTGCGATGTCGTCTTCGTTCTTATCAAACAAGGCTTTCAAACGTTGCTTTTCTTTTTCTTCCTCAGCAATTTCCTGATTTGTTTGGCGAAGCAAACGCTTCTGCTCAGCCAAAGCAAGTTTCGATACACGCTCACGCTCAGCATTTTCTTTTGCGTCGTTCTTCACAATCGACTTTGCGAGCGCAATAAAATCTACATTTTGCGAATCTTCGGCCAGGCTTTTTTGGGCAAAAAACAGACCTGCATTCACGATTAACAGAAGACCAAGTACTTTGCCTAAAGTAAATTGTTTCATGTCAGCCCCCTACTTCGCTGCTGTGACAAGTGGTAAAGCTAACAACTCTGGAACACGTTGCTGCAAAGCAATCTGCATCGCCTTACTTAAATTAAGGTTTTCACCTCGATCTAATTGCGC
>NZ_LWFI01001731.1:0-26670 GCF_001635735.1 Oleiphilus sp. HI0067 | reverse complement strand
CGCAATAATTCCATCCCGAAGTTTTGTAACCTCTTTATTGGATAAGACCTCAGGAAATTCTTGATAGCCTTCCGCGACCAAAGTGCTTCGATTTAGCTCTAAATCAAAATACTTGGATTCAGGGATTACTTTGTTTTCAGTTCCAGAAATGCTTAAAGCAGGTAACATTTCTTTCCAAAACTTCTTTTTCTTATACTTGTCGTATTTATTACTCATCTTTATTTTCTGCTAGCTTCAGATAATTGATCTACTTTCTAAAGATACCACCCCTATTTATTAAAAACTTAAACAGAGCTCTATGAACAGACAAAAAAAAATCAAACAAATCAATAAAAAGCGAATGAAAAAAGAGGCGGCTAAACGTGCGCCTAAAAAGAAGTCGACCTATATTTCAAAAGCTAAACGCGCGGAATTAGAAGAACTTGAACAGTCTGGCACAGAGTCGGAACAAGAGTGACAATTTAGATCCAATAACAAAAAGCCCAGTCATTTGACTGGGCTTTTTTAGCGCAACCGAAGTTTTAAGCAGGCATGCTCAAAGGCTCTGGCGAGACAATCACGCCGTTGTTATCCGCATAAACGTAATGTCCTGGTTTGAATACAACGCCGCCGAATTTCACCTCAACATTTAGATCACCTAATCCACGCTTCTCTGTCTTACGAGGATTTGTACCAAGCGCTTGTACGCCTAATTGCGTTTGGCGAATCACGTCGACATCGCGAATGCAGCCGTAAATGATCAACCCAGACCAACCATTTGCAGCAGCTTTCTCTGCAAGCATATCGCCTAGCAATGCATTACGCTTTGAACCACCGCCATCAACGACCATAACTCGGCCTTCGCCTGGTAGGCCAACTTGCTCTTTCACTACCGAGTTATCTTCAAAACACTTTACAGTCACGATCTCGCCACCAAACGCATCGACCGCGCCAAAGTTGTGAAACATTGGTTCTACGACTTCAACTAAGTCTGGGTACTCGTCACATAAATCTGGGGTGATAATTTTTTCTTCACTCATATTCTTATTCCTTTTAACTACTTACTGCTCTTCTTCTGCAAGATAGAACCACGTATCAAGCACAGAGTCAGGGTTTAATGACACAGTATCGATACCTTCATTCATTAACCAGCGCGCGAAATCTGGGTGATCCGAAGGGCCCTGTCCGCAAATACCGACATATTTACCTGCTTTCTTACATGCTTGAATAGCATTACTCAACAAAGCTTTGATCGCTTCATTTCGCTCATCAAAAAGATGCGCGATGATGCCAGAGTCTCGGTCTAGACCGAGCGTCAATTGGGTTAAGTCATTCGAGCCGATAGAGAAACCATCAAAGTACTCTAAGAATTGCTCTGCCAAAATGGCATTCGCTGGCAATTCACACATCATGATTACACGAAGACCGTTCTCGCCACGCTTAAGACCTTGAGACTCAAGAAGTTCAACAACCTGCTTCGCTTCACCAACGGTTCGAACGAATGGCACCATCACTTCGACGTTATCCAGACCCATTTCTTCACGCACTCGTTTAAGCGCCTGACACTCCAAATAAAAACAGTCACGGAAAGTTTCAGAGATATAACGTGATGCGCCACGGAAACCGAGCATCGGATTTTCTTCATCTGGCTCGTATAAATTCCCACCGATCAAATTCGCGTATTCGTTTGACTTAAAGTCAGACAAACGAACGATCACTTTCTTCGGATAGAACGCAGCAGCCAAGGATGAAATACCCTCAACAAGCTTATCGACATAGAAATCAACAGGAGAGTTGTAAGCCGAGATGCGCTTGTCAACCGTTTCTTGGATTTCTAAAGGCAAGGCATCGTAATTCAACAATGCTTTAGGATGCACACCGATCATACGGTTGATGATAAATTCCAAGCGAGCCAAGCCAACACCTTCGTTTGGCAAGGCGCTAAAATCGAACGCTCGATCAGGGTTACCAACATTCATCATAATTTTGAATGGTAGGTCAGGCATTGATTCAATTGAGTTTTCACGCAATTCAAAATCAAGCAAGCCTTCATAAATAAAGCCTGTATCACCTTCGGCACATGAAACAGTTACTTTATCGCCCGACTTCAGTTTTTCTGTCGCATCGCCACAGCCCACTACAGCAGGTATACCAAGTTCACGGGCAATAATTGCAGCGTGGCAAGTACGACCACCGCGATTTGTGACAATCGCAGAAGCACGCTTCATAACTGGTTCCCAATCAGGGTCCGTCATGTCAGTAACCAATACATCACCTTCTTGGACCTGATCCATGTCTGCTAAAACATCCACAACACGAACTGGCCCGCTACCGATTTTCTGACCAATACTTCGACCTTCGACGAGCACATTACCCGTCTCTTTCATCAGATAACGTTCTAGTACTGCACTGCTAGATCGGCTTTTAACGGTTTCAGGTCGCGCTTGAACAATATAAATCAAGCCGTCGTCACCATCTTTCGCCCACTCAATATCCATTGGTCGGCCATAGTGCTTTTCAATAATTAGCGCTTGTTGCGTTAACTCGTTAATGTCTTGATCAGTAATAGAGAATTTAAAACGGTCTGCTTTATCTACTTTGACAGTTTCAACAAGCTCATCACCGCTTGTCGCATAAATCATTTTCTGAGCTTTGCTGCCGAGGTTACGACGCAAAATTGCTGGCCGCCCTGCTTCGAAAGTTGGCTTATGCACATAAAATTCATCAGGGTTTACCGCGCCTTGAACAACCATTTCCCCAAGACCGTAAGAGGACGTGATAAATACGGCATCACGGAAACCAGATTCCGTATCAAGCGTAAACATAACACCGCTTGAGGCCGTCTCACTACGCACCATTTTTTGAATGCCTGCAGATAGCGCCACATCAATATGCGCAAACCCTTGGTGTACACGATACGAAATCGCACGGTCGTTGAACAAAGATGCAAATACTTCTTTTACCGCATGTTTGACTGCATCAATACCCTGCACGTTCAAAAAAGTTTCTTGCTGGCCTGCGAACGAGGCTTCTGGCAAATCTTCTGCTGTTGCTGATGAACGAACGGCTACAGCCATTTCATCATTGCCAGATTGAAGCTCAGCAAATGCTTTGTCGAGCTCATCTTCTAATTGCTTTGGAAACGGCGTATCCATCACCCAAGATCGGATTTCAGCACCAACTTCAGCAAGCTTATTTACATCATCAACATCTAGTGCATCTAGAGTCTTATGAATGCGATCAGCAAGGCCATCATTTGCTAAAAATTCGTTAAACGCATACGCGGTTGTGGCAAAACCGCCCGGCACTCGAACACCTGCGCCGCTAAGGTTTGCGATCATTTCCCCTAAAGAGGCGTTCTTTCCACCAACACGTTCGACATCATTCATCCCTAAGTGATCGAACCAAACAATATATTCTTGCAAGACGAAGCTCCTATTAACCGTAAGTCGCCAAAAACAATAAACGCCAGAGACAGGGAGTTCGCGTACGATTAGACGCGACTTCAAACTCTCTATTCTTAGAATGCTAGATTTTCAAAGGTGCGCATCATACCACTTTATGCTAGCTTAATTCAGCATCAGAAAGGCCTAAATAACGGGCAATCTAAATATCTATTTCTCTTTACGCGGTACCGAAGAATATGAGTAACAAACGAACTGCATTTTTCATCTCTGATGGCACTGGAATTACCAGTGAAGCACTTGGAGTGAGCCTACTAAAACGCTTCGATCAAATTGAGTTTGAAAAGGACACACTACCTTACGTAGACACCATCGAAAAAGCAGAAGAAGTTGTAGAACGCATTAATGCGAGAGCAGAAATAGATGGCGCGAGACCAATCGTTTTCGACACACTTGTCGATGACGATATTCGTAAAATAATCGCTAGCAGTAACGCATTAAAAATCGATGTATTTGGAGCATTCTTGGGCCCATTAACCGACGAGCTTAATGCCAAACCTAGTGAAGAAGTGGGACGCGCGAGAATTGGCGAAAGTTCTGGATACGAAGATCGTATGGAGGCAATCAACTATGCACTTCATAACGACGACGGAGCAAGAACCAAGCACTATGATGAAGCAGACGTTATCTTAATTGGTGTATCACGCAGCGGCAAAACACCAACATGCTTGTATCTTGCGATGCAGTACGGGATTCGTGCAGCAAACTACCCGATTACTGAGGAAGACATCGAAGATCAAAAACTCCCTGCAACACTCAAAAACTATCGCGAGAAACTGTTTGGGCTCACGATCGACCCAGAGCGTCTGTCTCTCATCCGCCACGAACGAAAACCAAACTCACGTTACGCAACGATGAAACAATGCAATTACGAAGTAGAAGAAGTAGAACTCATGTATCGACGAGAGCGCCTGCCAAGCATGAATACTACCGATTATTCCGTTGAAGAAATCGCGACGCGTATTATGGTGCAGTGCAATTTACAAAGACGCTGCTAACCCGCTCTACTTACGCTTTTCGTGACCGTGCCGCGGCGCATTGATATTGAAAAGTAGGATCAAAAGGCATGGCGTCAGGCATTCTGTCTGGCGCGTATGCACTGATATCCAAATAGGGCGTTAATCCGCACGCAAGTTCACTCAATACTCTCCCAAAGCCTGCACTCATCGCGATACCTGAACCGCAACATCCTGTTCCAACATAAAGGTTAGGAATGGACTCAACCGAACCAAGAACAAACTGCCCGTCGAGCGTGTAACTAGATACTCCCGCTGTGTAGTGTTTAATCCCGGCATTCAACAGACTCGGAACAAAGGGCTCAAGCGCTAAAAAAGCCTCCTCTAAATCGCGTTCACCTTCGCTCTTATCGAACTGATACCCAAACAGATCAATCGGAAGCTCCTCAGGGCTACCATAAATCATCGAGCTATCACGATAACCAAATAAAAGATCATTACCATCGGGCCTGGTGTAACAAGAGGCGTCTGGAATCACTGTAATAGGACTAAAACGATCAAGAGATGAAATACCATCAACCATCCAATATTGGCTACGAACTGGCGCCATCGGTAACATCACATCAACATGTGATAAAAATTTAGTGCTCCATGGGCCTGCACATAAAACGACAGAGTCAGCATAAATACATCCACCATCACTAAACTTCACCCCTGTTAAACAGCCTTGTCCATCTATCATCAAAGAATGTGCAAAACGTTCAACTACTAGTCGGGCGCCATGACTCACCGCATCAGTTAAATAAGCATTGCCAAGCGAATACGCATCAACATAACCGTCTTGTTCATCTAAACAAACAGCCGCCTCCTTAGAGACGTTTAACCAAGGACAAATCTTTTTAAGTTGCTGGGGGCGAAGAAACGCACTCTCTCTACCTGCGTCGTGAGCGCTATCATGAGCCCTCATGGCGCTTGCATCAGCAGCTGGTGTTCCACCAACATGCACGCAGCCCGTTTGCATAAAGCCAGTACTATCTGGCTTATCTTGTTCGAAAGATAAAATCTTATGGTACGTCTCGTCCATCATGGCTTGCCGTGTGCTATCCGCCCGATGACGAATCAACACCGATGCAGCTTGCGCGGTGGTTCCGCGCATAGGCAATTGCGCATCAACAATCGCCACTTTTTTATTCATTCTTGAAAGATAAGAGGCTGTCGACGCGCCCAGTATGCCGGCACCAATAACGAGCACATCGACAACATTTGAGTTAACTTTACCAAGCGCCATTTCTATACTGCTCTATTGCGCCATGGTTGCAGGTAACGCGAGATCAGCTCAGTGACGAGCCAATGCAGTAAACGTGCGCTAGCGCATGCGGCCATAATCAAAACCGCCATTGCAGCGGCCGGTGCAAGATCACCCGCATCATCCATATTTAGTACAGAAATCGAAGCGAGAATCGTGTTTGGCGAATACAAGAAAACAACGGCTGATACAGTAGTCATCGCATTAATAAACATGTAGGAAAACACATCTACAATGGTCAACAAACACAGTGGCGTACTGACGTTTATAAAGCGCTTAAACCAACCTGCCTTCATCGACTCAGCTGCTTCGTCAAAAGACTTATCTAGCTGCTTCAACGCAGTTAAAAACGTTAGATGACTCACGGTATAAAAGTGCGCAACAGTACAAAGAACTAATATCGTCATTGTTCCATACACACTGTTCAAAGGATTGTTAGGCTGATTAAAAAAGAAGATGTATGCTAAACCCAGCACCATGCCAGGAACAGCCATTGGCAAAATTGCGAGCGCATGAACAATTCGCTTCAAGAAGACATTCTGCGCAGCTCGCTCATTAAAGTATGCGACAAACCAAATCAATAGAGTGCCGAATAAAGCTGTCCAAGCTGCCATCTGCAAAGAGTTACCAAACGAGGCCCAGCCTCCGCCATCCATCAAATCAAACTGATAATTGTTCAGAGAAAATGACAAATTATAAGGCCAATAAGTCACGAAAGACGCATAAATCGCGGTACCAACTACGAGCAGCATCGATGCCAGAATAGGCAGACACACCAAAAGACCGAGTAAATCACGCGATAGCTTTTTAGAGGGCAAATAAGGCTTGCTGCTAGATGTTACGGTGACTTTTTGCTTCGATTCGACATAACGCTGAGCAACAAAGGTGATTAATACAGGCGCCAATAACACGAGACTCACCACCGCTCCCATTTGAAAATTCTGTTGCCCGATAACTTGCTTGTAAATGTCAGTGGCGAGCACGTTATATTGACCACCAATCACTTTGGGAACACCAAAGTCAGTAATCATAAGAGTAAATGAAACAAGTGCAGCGCTAATCAGTCCGTAACGAGCATTCGGCAGCGTAACCGTCATAAAGGTTCGAAAAGCACTCGTTTTCAAAGCATTTGCTGATTCATATAAGCGCGCATCGTTCTGGCGTAGAGCGGTATAAAGAATCATGAACGCGTGCGGAAAAATCCAAAATACACTCCCCATCACTATTCCAATAGGGCCGTATATCTCGGCACCGAACAACCATTCTCGCAAAAAACCTTGCTTACCAAAGATATAAATCAACGCGATAGCTGGCAGTAAAGAAGGCGCTAACAGCGGCAACATCGCTAAAAATCTAAACAGCCCTTTTGCAGGAATGCGAGAGTGCGTTAGTACATAGGCGTAAAGAAATGCGCAGACCACGACAATTAAAGTCACGACCAAAGATATAAACAAGGAGTTAGATAAAGACTGCTGTAAACCCTGCGAACCAAAATACGTTAAAAAGTTATCCAGACCAACAAAGTGTCCATCACTATCCTCAACACTTTTACTCAGTAAAGAAAACAAAGGGAGCAAAATTGCGACACTCAATGCCCCAATAACACCCAACTGAACAAACAAGCGGATAGTTCGATCCGTTTCAGATAAACCGTTAAACCAAGAACGAAGATTTAAAGTTAAGGTAGTCACTAAGCCGTCTCCGCATCTTGAGAAAACACATGCAGCGCTTCTTTCGGCAAGGCAACTTTATGCTGTGCGCCTAAACTCAAGTCAAAAAATTGCAGCTTGGTAGATGGCAAATCTATTTCGAGACTCTTACCCCAAGCATCACATACCAATTGAATAGAAACGAATCGGCCGAAATACTCAATTGCCTCGACGCGAGCTGAGACAACGACGCCTTTCTCACTCGCAAGACCGAACTCTACATCACCCTCTAACACCAAATGCTCTGGACGAATTGCGAGAGAAGCACTTGTCGAATGAAGATCTAAATGGGTCTGCAAGTCTTTCGTCGCCTGACTTTCACGCTCAGCTTCAAGCGAGAAAATATTCATCGACCCAACGAAGTCTGCAACGAATTCTGATGCCGGTTTGCGATACACCAAATTAGGCGAAGCACATTGTTCAATTCTGCCTTGATTCATCACAACCACTTTATCGGCCATACTCAGGGCCTCTTCTTGGTCGTGCGTCACCATAATAGTGGTAATGCCTAAGCGTTTTTGTAACTGTTTTAACTCAGATCGCAACCTTGTGCGCACTTTTGCATCAAGTGCTGACAATGGCTCATCCAGTAACAGTAAACTCGGTTTCAGCGCTAAAGCACGCGCTAAAGCAACACGCTGTTGCTGACCACCAGACAGCTGTTGAGGATATTTATCGACGTGCTCATGAAGATCCATCAAGGCAACAAGTTCAGTAACGCGCGCCCGTCGCTCGGCTTTCTTGACCTTTGCATTCTTCAAACCATATTCAATGTTTTCCGACACGTTCAGGTTCGGGAATAAAGCATAACTTTGGAACACAATCCCAAAGTCACGCTGACTTACTGGCAACCGAGAAATATCGATTCCATTTTGAATAATTGTCCCCTCATCCTGCAATTCGAGGCCCGCAATCATTCTAAGCAGCGTCGTTTTTCCGCAGCCTGATGGCCCGAGAAAACAAATAAATTCTCCTCTTTCAATTTCAAATGACACATGATCGACAGCATTGAAATTTCCGAATGACTTAGAAAGTTGATTTACGCTTAAAAAACTCATAATGAGACTCGCAGACAATGGATGGGTAGAACTCAAAAAAGCGGTGCCCAAAGGCACCGCGCAACAACAGCTACGTCGGAGTCGTGGCTGGTTGGGAAAGCCTTACTTCGGATCAGATTTTCCGTCGTAACGGCTAGCCCACGTAGACAAAATGTCTTTACGGTTCTTAGCAGCCCAACCAAAATCGTTATCTATGATGAGTTCTTCAGCATTTTCTGGGAAATGCTCAACTGGTTTTGCAATACCTGGTATTGCAACAATTGCATAACCAACGTTATACATACGCATTGCATCTTCAGAGACTGCAAAGTCCATAAGCTTTTTCGCAGCGTCTAGCTTGTCAGTACCTTTAACAATCGCTGCCGCTTCTACGTCCCAGCCTAAACCTTCTGAAGGAAAGACCACTTCAACTGGTGCGCCTTTTGTTTTTTCTTTTGCGCCACGAAATGCAAATGAAATACCAATAGGCGTTTCACCAGCGGCGGCCAATTTACAAGGCTTTGAACCAGAGTGGGTATAACGTGAAATGTTTTCGTGAAGCGCATCCATGTATTCCCAACCTTTGTCCTCTCCGAACATTTGTAGCCAGCTTGATACATCTAAGAAGCCAGTACCTGAAGAGTTTGGATTAGGCATAATGACATGGCCTTTATAGACAGGCTTGGTCAAATCTTCCCACGAGCTTGGCATAGGCAAACCCGCTTTCTGTGCTTCAACGGTATTCACACATAAGCCAGCCATCCATGCATCTAGGCCTACCCATTGCGTTTCTGCGCTATTATCACGGAACTTCGGCGATAGTTTTTCAAAACCAACAGGCTTATAGGTTTCTAGCATTTGCTCATCTTTAAGAATAAGCAGTGATGTGCCCGCTAAACCCCAAACAACGTCTGCTTGCGGATTTTCTTTTTCAGCAAGCAACTTAGCAGTAACGATGCCTGTGGAGTCGCGTACCCAATTGACTTTGATATCAGGATTCTTGTTTTCGAATTCTGCCTTATAACGCTTCAGATCTTCTGCTTCAAACGCTGTATATACAGTTAATTCTGTTGCAGCCATTCCAAGACCACTAAGGGCCATCAATGCTGCACCTGCAACACACTTCTTCATTGTCTTCATCATAGCCATTGGCTTGTTCCTCTAAGTTATTGGTATAGACCAGGTGAGAAACATTTAAGTATCCAAATGTGACAATACAGTGAACTTGTTATGACAATTTTATGACCTCGCGTCAGTGGCAGAAGAACAAAGAATTAAACTCAACGAATTAGTTGTTAATATCAAAATTGATTGAAATGGCGTCATGACGCCATAGCTCATGATCAAATTCGAAGATCTCGCCATGCTGATTGCGATACTTGCGCTGAAACTTTAATGACGATACACCCATTGGTGCAGATAAGGCTTGAGCAACGTCATTTGGAAGTATCGATACCGAAATTTCAAAGTCTGCTTTTTGCACAGTCATTCCATACTCGCTGCGCAATAACGCATGCAGAGAACCTTCTAAATCAAACCTATCTAAGTTTGGTAGCAGGTCTGCCCGCAATAGCATTTGCTCATATAAAACGGGCCGTCCATTTAGGCTACGTAAGCGGTTCACTTGATATACAGGCTTACCAACAGCAATTTGCATTTCCGAAGCTATATAGCGGTCCGCTACGGTCAACTTAATCGAAAGGAGTTGGGTACTCGGTTGAAAACCCTGTTGCCTTGCATAATCGACAAAACTAACTCGTCCATGAACACTTGGGTCATAACGCAATTTAGGTGGGGATATAAACCAACCACGTCGGTTCTCCCGATAAATCAAGCCTTCTGTTTCTAGCAACTTCAAAGCCTCTCGGATTGTTACCCGCGTTGTTGAATGTTGCTCACTCAAGTATCGCTCAGAGGGTAGTTTCATCTCGCCTTCCCCTCTCCATCTCATGATATTTTCCGTCAGAGTCTCTTTTATTGCGTTCGCTAATGTACCCATGATTCTTTTATCTATCAGACCTCAACTGTCTGATCTCCGTATATTTCACTTTTATGAATTTTGCAGGTAAAGCGTTGACCCTTACCTAAAGGTGCACATAGTATCTCGCTCAACTGGTATATACCAATAATTTTGAGATTTACTTATGACGACCAAAATGGATGCACCGATAAACCCTTATTTACTTCTTACTCCTGGCCCTCTATCAACAAGCATCGGAGTGAGAAATGCCATGTTACGCGATTGGTGTACTTGGGATGATGACTACAAACAACTTGTTCAAGGCGTCAGACAGCGCTTGGTAAAACTTGCAACTAGTGAGGAATACCAAGACGAATACACTGCTGTGTTGATGCAAGGTAGCGGCTCAGCCTCTGTCGAAGCAACACTTGGTTCAGTCATACCCGCATCAGGACATTTAGTCATACTCGCTAATGGTGCCTATGGACAACGCATGGCAACCATGGCTTCGATCCTGAACATTCCTTTTAGTCTGATCGATTACGGAGAAACATCTCCTGTCGACCCCGCCAAACTACAACAGGTGTTAAAGGAGCTTTCCGGGGACATCTATGTCGCAATGGTTCATTGCGAAACAACGACGGGAATGCTCAACCCCATTGAGCCCATCAGTCATGTCTGCAAAGAAAACAACTGCACCTTCATTGTCGACGCTATGAGTTCTTTCGGCGGCATTCCTCTTGATCTGGCTGAGTTAAATATCGACTTTTTAATCAGTAGCGCCAACAAATGTATTCAAGGCGTCCCTGGCTTTGGGTTTGTGCTCGCAAAGCATTCCTCTATTGCCAAATGTGAAGGCCTAGCGCGCTCACACAGCTTAGATTTATTTGATCAATGGCAAGCGATGGAGAAAGACCCTGGCAAGTGGCGTTTTACATCACCAACTCATGTTGTACGCGCATTTGAGCAAGCTCTTATCGAATTAGAACAAGAAGGCGGTGTTGAAGCGCGCTATCAACGCTACTTGAAAAATAGAGATACCCTTATCGCCGGCATCGAAAAGCTTGGCTTCACAACCTTACTACAAGGTGATTTACGCTCACCATTTATTAGTACGTTTTTAAACCCGCAGTATGAAAGTTATCGCTTCAATACCTTTTATGACGGATTAAAAAAACGCGGTTTCGTTATTTACCCCGGAAAAGTAAGCCAAGCAGATTGCTTCCGAATCGGCACGATTGGCCACGTATTTCCTGAAGATATTCAAAGACTTATTCAAGCAGTTTCTGAAGAACGCTATTGGCTATAAACACGCGAGATATTTATGAACAACACAAATAACACTGTTCAAGCCGCCATTTTTGATTGGGCAGGCACCACTGTTGATTTCGGTTCTGTCGCACCGATAGAAGCGTTCAAAGCTTTATTCGAACATGAAGACATTACGGTTAGCGATGCTGACTGTCGCGCTCCAATGGGCACAGAGAAGAGCGAGCACATTCGACAAATGCTCGCCATGCCAAAGATTGCACAGCAGTGGGAGACTCTTTATCAAAGAAGCCCATCTGAAAAAGATGTACAACGCTTATACCATGAGTTTCTACCACTGCAATTAGAGACAATCCAAGAGTTTAGTCAGGTCATCCCGGGCTGTTTAGATACGATGGCCTACCTTAAGGACAAAAAGATCAAAATCGGCTCGAATACTGGTTACAACGAAGAGATGTACGCCTTAGTTGCAAAAACAGCCGAGCAACAAGGTTTCACTACCCAGTCGAATGTATGCGCTACACAAGTTAGCAAGGGGCGTCCTTACCCATATATGGCGCAAGCAGTCATGGAAGAGCTCGGTATACTTGACGCGGCGACTTGTATAAAAGTTGATGACACTGAAACGGGACTAGAGGAAGGCCGCCATGCTGGCATGTGGACAGTTGGTGTATCCATTTCAGGCAACGCCCTTGGACTGCGACAAGCGCAGTGGGAAGCGCTCAATCAGGAAGAACAGTCAAACCTAAGACAAGGTGCCGAAGAAAAACTCGCCAAAGTAAACCCGCACTACATTATCGATAGCGTCGCCGAGCTCCCAAATGTGATCGAGCGTATCAATGCACGCCTTATGAGGGGAGAGCGCCCATGAGCGAGGCAATCGCGTTAAAAAGCATCGACGAGCTATTTAGTTTATTCGAACAATATGGCAACGAGCACTATGGCGAAGGTGTCTCGCAAAGCCTACATATGCGCCAATGCGCAACACTAGCAGAACAAGAGGATGCAGGTGATGCTCTGATTGCGGCAGCCTTGTTGCACGATATTGGCCACTTTCACGCCTATGAACATAACGCAAATTACGAACAAGACTTTCACCACGAGCGGGTCGGCGTAACCATGCTTGATACGTTGTTTCCGAAACAGATCACAGACCCGATTCGATTGCACGTAGCCGCTAAGCGTTATTTGTGCGCAAAAGATGACGGTTATCTAAATAGCTTAAGTGAGGCTTCAAAACAAAGTCTTGCTGTGCAAGGAGGACCGATGACTGAAAAACAAATGCGTTCGTTCGAACAATCTAACAGCTTCAGCAATGCCATCGCATTGCGCCGTTACGATGATGAAGGCAAAAAAATCGATCAAGGTGCGGCACCGCTCAGCTACTTTCGTCCTTTATTAGAGAGACTGATTAAAAACTGATATGACCTACATTGCTGTTGTTTTGGTGCTTGCTTCTGCTTTTTGTCACGCCTTATGGAATGTCATAAGCAAGCAGCAAACACCGTCTCTCTCGTTCTTCGCGTTGGTAAGCGCTGCGGCAACCCTAATACTAAGCCCAATCGTATTGCTTAAATTCAAAAGTGTTGTTTTTGTTATTCAGCATTACCCGATAGAAATTGCACTCACGGGAATATGCCAGGCGCTTTATTTCGTTGGACTAGCGGGCGCATACCGACACGGTAATTTTTCAGTGTCTTATCCTCTAGCAAGGGCGTTACCGGTAATCTTCACACCACTCGCTGCCTTTCTACTGTTCGAATTGAAATTCAGCTTTATACAAAGCCTTTGCGCATTAGGAATTTTACTGGGCTGCATCGCGATAAGCTGGCCTCGTAAAACAGAGTATAACGAGCATCTCAGCTCGAGCTTATTACATGCCCTACTCGCTGCTATCGGAACAACAGGCTACACGCTTATTGACCAAACGGTATTAAATTCTCTCGCTAGCCAATCTCAATTTAATGAGAGTGAGAGCGTCAAAGCATTGATATACATGTGGTGTCTTTCGGCATCGTCAATGATTGCCATGTGCACAATACTCTTCGTATCTAAATCTGGAAGAGACGCGTGGCGCGATGTTGTGTCGAATAAAAAGAAGATCAGTGCCATGACAGCATTCATCATGACACTCACATACTCTTTGGTTTTGATCGCTATGCATGCGACTGAAAACGTGTCTTATCTTGTTGCTCTGAGGCAATCAAGCATCGTCATTGGGGTGATATTTGGTGTAGTTTTTTTAAAAGAGAACTTTGGGAAACTGCGCTGTCTTGGGCTCGCATTGATCATGAGCGGAATCTATTTAATGATTCCAATAGATGGGTAATTTAATCAGAAAAAATGGTTGAGAGAGTCTTAGAATACAGACCTTTCTCAACCATTTAACCGCTTGCCTATAGCTCTTGAATCTCCACGCCTAAATCACGCAATGCTTCTTCATTCGCCGAGTTAGAAACAACAGCAACACTCGCATTCTCATCTTGGAGATATGTACTAGCTACATGCTTCAAATCATCCAAGCTTACTTTAAGTACGGCTTGTCGGAATTGATCTCGCTTCGCTTGTGTTCTTCCAAACAGCTCACTATGGAAATCCCCTTTTGCTTCACCTGCAGGAGAACGAGGTTTATCTATTTGCGAAACAACACCTAATACCGCCTGTTCAAGCTGCTCAGGATCATGCTCTTCATTCAACATCCACTGAATAGATGCATCAAAATCAGACAAGGTCTCGCTCAAGCGAGGGTCTCTGTAGGAGAAAAAGCGGAATGATGCACTTGCACTATCTTGGCTAGCACCGCCACCATACGCACCACCTTGCTCACGAATAGCACGATGCAAGAAACCATTTCTCAAGAAACCACCTAACACACTCAAAGCCGGTGCATCCTCATGCTCAACCGGTACTGTAGCAAATGCTTTCGCACAGAAATTAACTTGTGTATTGGTAATCCAAGCTTGCTTATTTGCTTGACGTATTGATGGCAAACTAAAGCTTTCTGCGTTCGCCGACTCACTTAAAGCTTCTGCCTGTATTAAGCCTTTCGAAGTCTCGAGAGCTTCCGCTTCACCAACAACCAAGTACTGTCTTGGCATCGCAATAACTTTATTATGAAGCTCAGATAGTTGATCTGCTAACTGTTGCGATGCGGACTCTTCATTCAAAGAAGTATCCAGCGCTTTCAGTGATTTAATGCCTTGCAATCCACCTAGACGATAAGCCAGATTAGCTGCCGGACTCATACCGCTAGAAGCCGCACCCATTGCTAAGCTATGGCCGTTATTTACAACAGATTGTTCGCGACGCGCGCGCATCTGAGAGACTAGTTCTCGCATGCGAGAGGTCTCATCAAAACGAACATTGTTTATGTAATCATGTAAGAGACGATTCAAGGTTTGCGCATTTCGACGTAAAGCCTTACCACTGAAAACAAGCACTCCTTTAACGTCTTGCTCATCAGCACCTCCACCTTTCACACTAGAAAATGCATGAATACCACCTGTTGCAGCTGACTGCTGATTCTGCATTTCCAAATAACTCTGATCAGCAACACCTAATTCCGTGACGATAGCTGTGTAGATCGGAAGCAATTGCTGCTCTTGTTCAGACAAGGCAGGCAAGTCGAAAATGACTTGCTGGTAAATAAGACCATTCGTGCCTTGCTCATATTGCGTCAGCTTAGACGCACCCCCTACAATCGTACCTTGTGGCCTGTAAAGCTCACTCGGAACATCTTCGATACCAACTTTAGGCAAGATAGATTCATCGTCTTTCGCTTCTTGTCGAGCTTTGAGCGCTTTCGCTTTGCTCTCAACATTTTCTAACTCTTCAGGGCTCATTGCTGACTTTTTCGCAGCGAGCTCATCTTCAACCAGACTCGCACGAACAGCATCAAAGCCTTGATTTGGTTTCATTACCAAAGTCACGCGATGCGCGTTATTAAGCAGCAGTCTCTTCACTCGTGACTGGATATAATCAGGATCTTTAATCTGTTCGCGTAGGCGCTCTAAAACAGGATCTAAATCAAGTAGTGCGACCGGATCCCCGCCATGCAACATCGGCGACAACCCTGCCAAAATCAACTGCAGACCATATGGGTAGCTATCACCAGAGATCTCTCGCTGACTCAGTTCTAACTGATGAAGAACAGCCTCTAGTCGCTCTTGCGGAACACCGTTCTGTGCCACATCTTCGAGAACAGAAATCACAAGCTTTTCGAACTCTGCGACGCGCTCCGGCTCGCTTCCCTCAATGCCACAAGCAAACAACATTTCTTTATTAGAGTCTTCAAGTCCACACAACGGTGATGGTGCCTGCCCTAGTTCAGTTTGCTCGAGTGCTTTCTGCAATGGCGCTGCAGAGTTCTCGAACAACACGTTCGACAACAAGTGCGCTTCAAGATTGCTTTCTAAATCAAAGCTGTGATCGAGCAACCAAGACATCACGATGTGTGTTTTATTTTCAATACCATCGTTTTCATCAATTGGGTAATTTTCAACGACAGTGAGCGGCGCACAATAGCGTTTTTCGTCAGTCACAATAGCTAGATCATTTGAACGCTCAAAACGCGATAAGACATTGTTGTGGAATGTCTCTTGATGCTCTTCGGCTGTGATATCACCGAAGGTCATAAATACCGCATTACTCGGATGATAATGCTTGCGATAGAAAGCTTTCAGCTGATCATAAGTGAGGTCGGTAATATGTTCGGGATCACCACCACTGTTGTAATGGTAAGTCGAAGTTGGAAACACATAACGAGTGAGTGTCTGCCAAAGTTGGCTCACCGGCGAACTCATTGCGCCTTTCATCTCGTTATACACAACACCTTTATAGACCAATGGCGAATCTGCGTTACCTTCCTCTTCAAATTCTACGCGATGCCCTTCTTGAAGAAAGTCCATCTCGTCCAAGCGCGAGAAAAAGACCGCATCTAGATACACATCTAAGAGGTTATTAAAGTCTTTTTTGTTCTTACTCGCGAAAGGATAAGCCGTCCAATCACTGCTAGTAAAGGCATTCATGAAGGTGTTCAGAGAGCGGCGAATCATCATAAAAAATGGATCGCGTACCGGATATTTTTCGCTACCACACAATGCAGTGTGCTCAAGGATATGCGCCACACCTGTATTGTCAGTCGGAACAGTCTTTAGTCCTACCAAGAAAACATTCTCATCGTTCTCTGAAGCAAAGTGTAAATGTCGTGCTCCGGTGCCTTTGTGCACGTACTCTTCAGCATCTACGGCGAGAGATTCAATACGTTGTTTTCTTACAAATTCAAATTGCGGGTGGCTCATTGATCATTAACACCTTATGGTTGGCCAGACTGAACTGTTGATTGAATTAAGCTATGAAGATTAACACTGTGACAAGCAAGTGTTTATCTTGCAAGAGACAGAGACTTATTAGCACTCGTTTATAGTGACATTTTTTCGAACTTCAACTCCAAGCTTATACGTACCACTCAAAAACAATGGTTTTGTGACAAAACAAGCAAAACCCCGCAGTTAACAAGCAAAATCAATACTTTATGTCTAGACTCCAATTAATGTGAGGAGTACAAAGACCTACTCATTTTTGTTGGCCAAACCAAAGCAATGCATTAGACGTAGCCAAACACAAACGTAGTCTCGAGTTAGTCGAGTGTGTAAACGCTAAAACAGGACCCATTCATGGTCGATATTAGACCTTTATTGTTCATCAATTTTTTACTCGCCCTTCTCTTAGCAAGCGCAGGTATCGTTCATTTACACGACACTAATGCTGCGAGCACTTCTGAAGTACCACAAGTTGCTGAAGAATTAGTCGAACCAGAACTTGAGTCAGAAAAACCAGAACCAGAAAGCTCGGTTGAAACTGATGAGAACATCGTAGTTAGTGATTCCGATGACGCTCCAATCTTCGCTGATCAAGTTCCATCAACAGCTTCTATGCAGACACCTAAAACAGCGCCGCCTGTAGCAACACCTGCAACACCAGTTGCGATTAGCGGAAAACTCACCGTACGCTCCAATGTGTATGGAGATACCGTACTCATCAACGGCAAGCCATACGGGTCTAGCGCACTTGAAGTTGAGTTATCACCAGGCACTTACACAGTTGAAGTGACCAAAGGCGGTTTCCAAAACTGGCGTCAAGAAATATACATCGCAAAAAATAGCGATCAGACCATCGTCGCAGAACTCCAGCAGTACACGACCGTTAACTACCGAAACGGTGTTTGGGAGCACGGTGTACAAACTGGTGAGGGCCGCTACCAAGACGGCGCGCGCATCGACTACCAAGGTTCATTCGTCAATGGACAGTTTCATGGTTATGGCTCCGCGCGCTATGGCGATGGTTCACGCTATCAAGGTGAATGGTTTGAAGGCGAAAGAAAGGGACAAGGCACATTCGTCAGCAGCAATGGCGACACTTATGTTGGACAGTTCTCTGGTGACAAATTTAACGGGGATGGCACACAAACCAAAGCCAATGGCGACATCTATACAGGTTATTGGATCGACGGCGAGTTAAGTGGCCAAGGCTCTCTAACCACCCGAGACGGTTTACTTTATGTTGGTGGTTTTAGTGACAACCTATTCCACGGCAATGGCACCCTTACTTACCCAGATGGCGGCACATACGAAGGTTCTTTCTCTAACGGTTTGTTCCACGGCAAAGGGGTTGAAGTGTATGCCAGTGGCAAGAAATACGAAGGGCAATTTATTGAAGGCTTGTATCACGGCAAGGGTGAAATACTAAACCCTAACGGAAGCAAAATAAGCGGTACATTTAAAGATGGAGAACCTTTTGGAAAAGTAACGCTCACCACTGAAGAAGGTGAAGTGTTTACGGCACGTTCTTCAGAACCTGGTGTGTGTTATCGTCCGAAAAGCTACCGTGCAACGCAATGCCCTAAATTAGACGGCTGGTAATCGACACACGATCCGCCAAAACGCATTTATTTTACTGTTGAAATCGAGCTTTGCTCGGCAGATATAAGAGGTTAAGCATGACAATCAAGAGCGCTTTAATCGTTGATGATTCCAAAGTGGCAAGATTCGCTCTGCGCAAGTTATTGGAAAAACTAAATTTAGAAGTGAGCATGGCAGGCTCAGGCGAAGAAGCAATTGAGATTGTTGAAGGTGGTTCTGTTCCCGACGTTATATTCATGGATCAGCTCATGCCCGGCATGAACGGGGTTGATGCTGCCAAGCAAATACGAGCCATGTCGAACGCGAGTCATGTTCCTGTCATCATGTGTACCTCTAAAAAATCTGATGAGTTTTCTGAAGAAGTGATTAAAAACGGTATTTACGATGTGCTCACTAAGCCTGCTGAGCCGCACCGTGTTTCTGATCTTATTAGCCAACTCGAAGAAGACATGGCTAATGCCGCTGCGGTAAGTGCTATAGAAGAAACCAGCACTGAACTTGATGAGCTAAGCATTAGCGACAGCGAGCTTGATGTTGATATTGAAGAGATTGATCTTGAAGGCGCTGAACTTAATGAAGTTGAAACAAGCGATTTACTAGGTGAAGAGCTTGCGGTCGACGAACTCCCTGAACCTGAAAACACCCTTGCTGAGGATTCCTCTTCAGAAATCCTAGAGCCTCAAGAAGTAAATATCGAAAGCGAAGCGCCTTCTGTAGTATCTAAAGTCTCGGTCTCACAAGCAGCGGCACCTGAACTGTCTGAAGATGCAGTGATTGAAGCAGCTCGCACCGCAGTACGCAGCAGTATCAATAATCGCCTACACGACTTGTTGGCAGGTTTATTTGACGACCAACACGAGCACTTTAAGCATCTCGTTAACGAAACAAGCCAAGAACAAAAAGCTTTACTCGAAAAAGTAATGGCTGAGCATGAGCAAAGCATTAAAGAAAAGACTGATGCAATCAAAGGTGAGATAGCGACGGAAGTTAGCATGTTCATTAGCAATCAGCTGAAAGAACTTAAGTCTGATATCGTCAAACAAATCGATACCCAAGCAGCGCTAGCGCCTGACTTTGACGAACTGAAAGAACAATTGCAGAGCGCACAGCAAATCGACACGGAGTTTTGGCAAAAGATGCAAGCTGACGCGATTCAGCAAGCACATGAGATGTCCCGTCACACAGCTGAAGACATTGCCGAGCAAGCGATCGACACCTTTATCCGACGCCATAAAAAAGAAAGTGCCAAATACTATGGTTACGCTGTAGCGGTCAGTATTGGGGTATTTGCAGTCGGTCTAGCAGCGATTAGCGGCTTGATTCCAATGTAATCGCGGATTACTTTTTCAGAGTAAAAAGTAATCTCGGGCCTTTTACTCTGAAACTTCATTCATTTGAAACGACTACTCAGCAACTGCCCAATTCCCAGCATCGTCCTGACACACATCCCGCACCAAGCTCTCTTCTTCTCCGTCCGCCACAATCACCATGCTCAAACTAACGCACTTCCCTTCAGAGCCTTGATAGCGCTTCAAGACATCAACATGACCATAATTTCCGGTGGCGTCATTAGACCACGTTTTCCGACTCAAGCTTTGATCTGACAACAGTACTTTTATAGATTCTGTTACCAAATGCGTATCTTCTTGAGTGATATTTACATCACCTTTAAAACGATCAAACAATCTCTCTTCTGCGCTGGCTAGAAAATCAAACGGCGTAGTAATAATGCCTTTTAAAACCCCTTTCACTGCGCCCTTTCCGGCCTCTTCTGAGATATCCTTGGCTGTCGCAACCACTTTTTCAACTCGTGAGAGATAGCTAGGAATCTCAGCACGTGTTTTTTCAACCTGGTCTAATACTTCAGGAACCAAAGGAGCAATTTCCTTAACGGTTTGATTAGTCTGGTTCACGGTAGCGACCGCATTGTATGCGGTTTTGAGAACAAGCGGTAATTGAGCACTCACCTCTTGAATCCGAGTATCAATCGCATCGACCCGAGACAGTACATCCGGCAAGGTCGCTCGTATAGTTTCTACCTCGGTCATTATCTCAGGCACTAACTCACGATAAGCTTTAGCTTCTTCCAACACATTTGGAATAGAAGCATTCACTTTATTCACTGTTGCTAGAACATCAGGGATCTGAGAGGTAATCGGTTCAACAGTCTGACTGCTTTTATCAAGTTGCTCGAGAATTTCTGGCACCTGATCTACAACACGAATTAATGCATAACTGAAATACGCTAATGCACCAGCTAAGGCGACGAGAGACAATGAAAAAAAGATGCTTCTAGAAGAGCTTGAAGGAGCTGGATGATCAGACATAGAATATTGTTCTTTTATTAAGGTAGGTTCTAATTAATACACGCATATCACTATAGCTTGCAAACGAAGAATGAATGACGCGCCCAAATATAATCTACTGATCAATCATAATAGATCTTGTACACCGTAATACTAACTATGCGTCTTCCTTACAGCATACTCGCAATGCGCTCAGACCACGGGCCTATCGAGATTTGCTAAGTCTGCAGGCGTATCAACATCTTGTTGAACACCCCCTACTTTGCCAACTTTTACATCGTGTTCGCCAAGAAATTTCTTCGGCCGTCTACCTCCGCTCTCATACCACCGCATGAAGTCATTCATTGATTGCTTTGGGAAGTATACTGGTGGACCAATCGAATCAGGATAGGCCGAGGCATACATGCAGTTTTTCTGAATAGCATTGAGCAAGAAACGCACTAAATCAGAATCATTCAATACCGGCTGATCAAGCAACAAAATGAGCGTGCCCTGCTGGGTTTGATTAAGTAAGCTCTTCCGAGATAAACAATGCGAAAGTCCCGCATAAATACTTGCTGCCATGCCTTCTTTCCAGTTCTCACATACGACCACATCGGTCCATTTCTGAGCATCGACAGCAGAATATATTTTTTCTCTGTTCGCTCCTAAAACCAGATAAGACTTAGACTCGTACCCTGACTCGTGAAGTCGTTGTGCTAAGGTCTCCACTCGTCTCTCTGCGAGCTGCAAGAGTGTATCACCTTGAAGTTCTGCCAATTGCTTAGGTGAACCAAAACGAGACGCCTCACCAGCGGCAAGGACAAAGAAGTTTGTGAGGAAAGCAGCCATTGATTATTTTTTGATCTATTTTAACACTTCAAACACTTGGTCAAATCCATGAGTAGATATAGAATGCGCGTCTCTAACAGCAGTACCTAACCAATATGAAAGCAGACAAACACTTATTTTCTTACCCAAAATATTGGGCCGAGTGCTACGGCATCGCGCCATTCTTACCTATGTCTCGTGCCGAAATGGACGAATTAGGTTGGGATAGCTGCGATATTATTATTGTCTGTGGCGACGCATATGTCGATCACCCAAGTTTTGGTATGGCTGTTATTGGTCGTTTGCTAGAGTCGCAAGGTTTCCGTGTCGGTATTATTGCGCAGCCAGATTGGACATCAAAAGATGCTTTCCAAGAGCTCGGCAAACCCAATCTCTTCTTTGCCGTATCAGCGGGCAATATGGATTCGATGATCAATCGCTACACCGCTGATTTAAAGATCCGACATGATGACGCCTATACCCCAGATAACGTTGGCGGTAAGCGTCCCGACAGAGCAGTAACCGTATATAGCCAGCGTTGTAAAGAAGCCTATAAAGGCGTTCCTGTAATTATTGGCGGTATCGAAGCGAGCCTTCGTCGCACAGCCCAATACGATTATTGGTCAAACAAAGTACGTCGTTCAGTACTGCTAGATTCAAAAGCCGATATCCTCTTGTACGGTAATGCAGAACGTGCGGTAGCAGAAATTGCACACCGTATCTCTCGCGGCGAAACACCGAAAGAAATGACCAACATCCGTGGCACAGCAATTATCGTGAATGAACTGCCAAATGACTGGACAGGCAAAGACTCGTCTCGCTTAGATAAGCCCGGAAAAATTGACCCAATACAAAGTCCTTATATTGATACCAGCGCAAATGGTAAAGGCGAAAATTGTGAAAATGGCGCAAAAGAAATCGAGCCTGAAGACGATACTCATGTATTACGCTTTTGGCCGATTGCAGGAAAGGACAAAGAATATATCTTGCTTCCGTCGTATGAAAAAGTTAGTAGAGACCCAGTTCTATATGCTCACGCCGCGCGGGTCATCCACATTGAGACGAACCCAGCAAACGCACATACCTTGGTTCAAAAACATGGCGAACGCTATGTTTGGGTGAATCCACCACCAATTCCTCTAGAGACAGAAGAATTGGACATGGTGTTTGAACAGAACTTCCAGCGCGTTCCTCACCCGAGCTATGGCGATGCACGTATCCCAGCTTATGAAATGATTCGCTTCTCAGTGAACATTATGCGCGGTTGCTTTGGTGGCTGCTCGTTTTGTTCCATCACAGAACACGAAGGCCGAGTCATTCAAAGCCGTTCAGAAGATTCCGTAATTCGCGAGATCGAAAACATTCGGGATAAAACCCCTGGGTTTACAGGCATCATTTCAGATTTGGGTGGACCCACTGCCAATATGTACCACCTGAACTGTAAGTCGGATGAAATCCATGCCAAGTGCCACCGACTATCATGTGTCTATCCTGGTATCTGTAAAAATCTCAAAACGGATCAGTCGGCAACCACCAACCTCTATCGTCGTGCGCGAGCGGTACCTGGTGTAAAACGCATCTTTGTCGCCTCAGGTCTGCGTTACGATCTAGCCGTTGAAGATCCTGAATATGTAAAAGAATTAGTAACACACCATGTTGGCGGTTATTTAAAAATCGCGCCAGAGCATACAGAAGATGGTCCTCTCTCTAAAATGATGAAACCTGGTATGGGCACTTATCATCGATTTAAAGAGATGTTCGATAAGTTTTCTAAAGAAGCGGGTAAAGAACAGTTCTTAATCCCGTACTTTATTGCGGCTCATCCTGGGACACGTGATGAGGACATGATGAATCTTGCGTTATGGCTGAAAGCAAACGGTTTCCGCGCAGACCAAGTTCAAAACTTCTACCCGTCTCCGATGGCAAACGCCACGGCGATGTACCACACGAAGAAAGACCCTTTGCATCGTATTGATTATAAAAGCGATACCATGCCTGTACCCAAAGGTGCGATACAGCGACGTTTACATAAAGCATTCTTGCGCTATCACGATCCAAACAACTGGCCACTATTGCGAGAAGCGCTCAAGAACATGGGCAAAGCCCATCTAATAGGTTACGGTAAAAAGCATCTTGTGCCACCGACGCAGCCCAAAAGCGAAACCCGAAATGCGAAGCTAAAGAAAACTAGTGCGACTTCTAAAATGCGCAAAGGCCGCTTCCACACACAGCATACTGGTTTGCCGCCGCGTAAACATAAATAAAGACTTAACATTGGGGTCAGAGTACTTTTACTCTGACCCCAGTATTTCGAATGTTAATCAGCGATGTAAGACAGGTCGATTTGTAATCGACTCAGGCTAACTCTATAATCCGCGCCCTCTCGCCCTCCATACAAGTATTAATGAGATCCGCATGTTTGAACTATCGGCTAATCGCCAACTTAGCGTAAAAAACGACCTACTTTCAGGTCTTACCGTAGCCCTAGCACTCGTACCTGAAGCAGTTGCATTCGCATTCGTTGCAGGCGTTGAACCTCTTGTAGGTCTCTATGCTGCATTTATGGTTGGCTTAATCACATCAGTGATCGGCGGACGCCCAGGCATGATCTCTGGTGCAACAGGTGCTTTAGCCGTCGTGATGGTTTCACTTGTCGCTGCGCATGGTGTCGAATATCTCTTCGCCACAGTTGTACTCATGGGCATACTCCAAATTGCGGCAGGTATTTTCAAGCTCGGTAAGTTTATTCGCATGGTGCCACACCCAGTTATGCTGGGCTTTGTAAATGGTTTAGCGATTGTTATTTTCCTTGCTCAGCTGGGCCAATTTGGCCAACAAGGCGCTGAACAGGGCTGGCTATCCGGTACAGCATTAGAAGGAAGCATTATCGACATCGCGTGGATGGAAGGCTCTGCGCTCTACAACATGCTTGGTCTTGTCGTCTTAACGATGGCCATTATTCACTTCTTACCAAAGTTGACTAAAGCTATTCCATCGTCACTTGCCGCGATCATCGTTGTATCGCTCATTGTTATCTTTGGCGGTATTGATACACGCGTTGTAGGTGACGTGGCCTCAATTGCTGGAGGCTTCCCAAGCTTCTCGATCCCATCTGTTCCTTTCACATGGGAAACCTTAACGATTATCTTCCCTTACGCCCTAGTACTAGCTACGATCGGTTTGATTGAATCTTTGTTAACCTTAAGTCTGATCGACGAAATCACTCAAACGCATGGCAAAGGAAATCAAGAATGTGTCGGCCAAGGTGTCGCCAATACCGTAACGGGCTTCTTCGGCGGTATGGGCGGTTGCGCGATGATCGGTCAAAGTATGATTAACGTTAACTCGGGTGGCCGCGGTCGCTTGTCGGGAATCTCTGCTGCACTATTTTTACTATGCTTTATTTTGTTTACATCAAGCCTAATTGAACAGATTCCAGTAGCAGCATTGGTTGGCGTCATGTTCATTGTTGTAATTGGCACCTTCGAATGGTCAAGCTTCCGTATTATCCGTAAAGTTCCGCGTGCCGATGCTTTTGTATTAATCCTTGTATCAAGCGTCACCGTGGTTACCGATTTAGCCGTAGCGGTTGTAGTAGGTGTGATCGTGTCAGCACTCGTATTTGCATGGCAACATGCTAAGCATGTTAGTGTCAACAAATCTGAAACTAAAGAAGGCAGCAGTCTATACGAAGTAGATGGCCCCTTATTCTTTGGTTCAACTTCAAACTTCCTTGAGCAGTTTGATGTGGCAAGTGATAAAGATGATATCATTGTCGACTTTGCCCGTTCTCGTGTAGCCGATCATAGTGGACTTGAAGCAATTGACACGCTCGCTGAGCGTTATCTAAATGCCGGAAAGACCCTTCACATCCGCCACCTGAGTCCAGAGTGTCGATTGCTCTTAGAAAAAGCTGGCAATCTTGTTGAAGTCAACGTTATTGAAGATCCTAACTATCACGTTGCATCCGACAAATTAGACTAAGTTTTCGCGTAGAGACTCACACCGCTACGCACTATATTTGCGCGCAAGGCATATGCTTTGCGCACGCTCTGAATTCCCCCTCACTGAATCCTCCGTGCCTTCCCTCCCTGCTAATACTTCATAACGCAGTAAAATTCGACAAACTTTAAGAACAAATCTAGTATTTAACCTCAATGCACACCGCTGCCATTATCGGTACGGTTAATGCTTAATTTCTTGCAGCGTCATAATTTTGTAATTACGTATTCCTACTATTTACGCAACTTCATCAGTGGAGCAAAAATAAACATGAGCACTAAAGATAAGTTAGGTATCGACAAAGTTGTTAACCGTATTAACAAAGAGTTCGAATCTACCACCAAACAATTCGACAAACTCGTCAGCGAAGCCTTCAAGCAAATTGATTCGTTACAAGCACAAGTACATGAACCAATGAAAAAGCTGATGGAAGACATCCAAAAAGTCAGTGATCGCGAAATTTCCCGTGCTCAGAAAGAATTAGATAAACGCATCAAGGAATTCAACTCACTACAAGACCAACTGAAAGAAAAGCTAGGCGTTGAAAAGAAAAAAGCTGAGTCAACGATTTCTAAAGCAAAATCGACGGTTGAAAGCAAAGTAAAAACAGTAGAAAAGAAAGTTAAAACAGCCGCGAGAAAAGCCCCTGTTAAAAAAGCTCCCGCTAAAAAGACTGTTGCTAAAAAAGCAGCGACCGTGAAGAAGGCAGTAGAAAAAGACGTAAAAACTGCGAAGAAAGCCGTTGAGAAAGAAATTGAAACTGCGAAGAAAGCCGTTGAGAAAGAAATTAAAACCGCTAAGCAAGCAGTCGAGAAAGAAGTTAAAACGGTCAAGAAAGCCGTTACTAAAAAAGCTGCGCCAGCAAAAGCGGCGGCTAAGAAAGCTGCTGATAATTTAAGTAAGCTACCGGGCGTTGGACCAGCGACCGCGAAGAAACTTGCAGAGGCTGGAA
>NZ_LWFI01001730.1:0-1451 GCF_001635735.1 Oleiphilus sp. HI0067 | reverse complement strand
GGCAATCCACGACACCGCTTCCTACGCTCAGTACACTTCACCTGATCAAAATAAAAAGTGCCATCAATATGATTTTTAAGAAAGCAGTCCTTACTCTCATTTTCATAAGTATCTCGCTCACCAGTACTGCCCTTACGGCTAATCAAACGGTAGGCGGAAAAGCCACAAACTTAATCCCTATTCTCGCCTGTGTTTGGGATCCTATCGGCAAAGCGGGCCCTGTCGGCCAGATCATGGCCGAAGCTAAGATTCATGCCGCGAACTGGGGCGTTGACCTCAGTTATGTGGTCTATGAGGACGAGCGCATTGCGATTGAAGAATTCAAATTAGGGCGCTGTGACGCAGTAAATATGCTGGGCTTTCGTGCTCGGGAGTTTAACTCCTTAACAGGAAGTCTCGGTGCGATTGGAGCAATCCCAAGTTACGAAGCTATGGGCATTGTCCTTAAATCTCTTTCTTCAAAGAAAGCTTCCAAACTTATGCGTAATGGTGAGTATGAGATTTTTGCGATCGGTCCAGCTGGCGCAATTTTCATGTTTACACGCGACAGAACAATTCTCCTTCCTGGTGACTTCGCTGGTAAAAGAATGGCAGTACTAGATGACATACCTGAGTCTGCTTATTTATCAAAGAAACACGGCATCACGCCAGTTAGCTCAACCATTTTCAATTCGATCTTAAAGTTCAATAACGGAAGTGTCGACCTTACCGCTGCTCCCGCAATCGTATACGAGCCATTTGAAATGCATAAAGGCTTGGAACCAAATGGCGGTATATACGAAGAGCCATTTTTGTTCATCACCATGCAAGTCGTTGCGCGATGGGAAAAGTTTCCTGAAGGATTTGCGCAAAAAGCACGTGATCAAGCCATGCGAGAATACAACCGTTTCGTCAAATGGCTAGTCGACCCTGAGGCCACAATTCCGGAAGAGTATTGGATTGAGATACCCAAACATCTATATGACTATTGGGTAGAAGACTTTCGTCAGAGCCGCATTGAGTTAGGTGAAATGGGAATATATGACTCAAGAACACTCAAACTAATGCGAAAAGTGCGCTGCAAACTTGAGCCCGAAAATGCAGAGTGCTCTGCAGCACGAAAAGAATAAACTTCAGCTAAAGAAGCTGCTAGTCAGATTTAAAGTTTTAGCAGCATCCACTCATCACAAGCATTATGGCCACTAGCTCCTAGTGGCCCTTCAAGCTTCTTAAACCCTTGTATCTCGTATAGAGCGATCGCCTGTTTCATAGTTGATAGTGACTCGAGATAGCAATACTCATAACCAAGCTCTCGAGCAGACTGCAATAAAGTTTCAATTAACGATCGACCAAATCCTTTGCCTCTCTGCCCTGCATCCAAATACATTTTCTGAAGTTCACAACAACGATCATATTGATTGTTCAAGAAGGGTCCGATTCCTCCTGCGCCAACAACTCGCCCTTCAAGATCT
>NZ_LWFI01001729.1:0-799 GCF_001635735.1 Oleiphilus sp. HI0067 | reverse complement strand
AACTCTACGCTTCACGCAAAAAGATATACGTTAAGAAAATTACTGGTTTTTTCCACGGAATACGACGCTACACACTTTGGGCATTAATGCTCGCCTACTTCGCTATTTGCTGGATTTCCATTAACGGCCAACAGCTGGTACATTTCGATCTTCCAGAACGAAAATTCCATGTTTTCGGAATCACCTTTTGGCCTCAAGATTTCTTCTTACTGGCAGTCACGCTGATCATCTCTGCATTCGCACTATTTTTCGTGACGACTTTATTTGGNCGCCTTTGGTGTGGCTACACCTGTCCTCAAACCGCATGGACGTTTATCTTTATGTGGATTGAAGAAAAGGTAGAAGGCAGCAGAAATCAGCGCATGAAGCTAGATAAGTCCGACAACGACATCAGCAAGATCACCAAAAAAGGTATTAAACACCTTCTTTGGCTGTCGGTAGCATTCGGAACTGGCCTGACATTCGTGGGGTACTTTTACCCAATTAGAGAGCTTGTTCCTGACTTATTTACCTACTCTGCCAATGGCTGGGCAGTTTTCTGGATCGCATTCTTCACGCTCGCAACCTATATGAATGCAGGATGGTTACGAGAGCAGGTATGCCTTTACATGTGCCCTTATGCGCGTTTTCAGTCAGTGATGTATGACGACGATACACTTGCCGTAGCCTATGACGCTACGCGAGGAGATCCTCGCGGTAGCCGCAAGCGGAACTCAGATTACAAAGAACAGGGCCTTGGCGACTGTGTCGATTGCGGCATGTGTGTTCAAGTTTGTCCAACAGGCATAGACATAAGAGA
>NZ_LWFI01001728.1:0-1210 GCF_001635735.1 Oleiphilus sp. HI0067 | reverse complement strand
TCAGAACGAGTTTCTTCGAATCTATATGAAATCTCGAAATTCACATCAATTTCCGAGGTTGAAGACACTATTTCAAAAGGTACTTCTAATCGATTATCCACCGTAACTGGACCTGTTTGATTGTTATTGTCAGCAATTAACGCCGTTACACTTGCTACTTCAGCAATCGATCCGTCAGCTAACGAAACATCTTCCTCGGCATCAAGCACATCGAGGTAAACAAAAAACAAATTGCTAGCTGGTTCTAAAAACAAGGTTTCTGAAAGACTTGATGCAACCAAGCTTTGCGCTTTGTATAGCACCTGGGCTTCTAGTAAATCTGCTCCCTTGGACACTAACTTAATCTCGTTGACAACGGGGCTTGCTAATGGAGCAATCGAACAATCTGGTTCGTCAGGAGAAACCAGAACCGGGTTTGCATCAACGTCATAGGTACGAGAGCACGCAGAGATAAAAACAATACAGACTAATGAAGAAACGAGTGCACGAAGAGACAAAACAATTTCCAACTATAATTCTTTGAGCCCAAGATTATATCGATGTTTGAATTATTGTTAGAGAGTCCGTACACAGTTTTTAAGACAAGTCTTTATATTTCTAGATCATGTACAATATGCGGGTTACCGCAAAAGATTATTCAATACATCTATCAATTCATTTAAGTGGACTATGACCAAGCAACTTGATCGCACCTTTTCGATTGCTCCTATGATGGACTGGACTGATAAACATCAGCGCTACTTTGCTCGTTTACTAACGAAGCGCTCGCTGTTGTACACAGAAATGGTCACGACTGGCGCCATTATATATGGAGATGAAGATCGGCACCTTGAGTACAACGAAGAAGAGCATCCTATTGCTCTTCAGCTTGGAGGCAGCGACCCTAAAGATCTTGCCAAATGTACCAAAATAGCTAAGACGCGTGCTTATGACGAAGTCAACCTTAACGTAGGCTGTCCAAGTGATCGAGTGCAAAATAATATGATTGGCGCTTGTTTAATGGGGCATAAAGACCTCGTTGCTAGTTGTATCTCTGCAATGCGAGAATCATGCGACATTCCTGTAACAATCAAACATCGTATCGGTATAGACGACTTCGATAGCGAAGAGTTTTTGAGTGATTTTGTCGGCACTGTCGCAGAAACCGGATGCTCTACATTCATCGTTCACGCCAGAATTGCAATTTTGGATGGTCTAAGCCCGAAAGAAA
>NZ_LWFI01001727.1:0-718 GCF_001635735.1 Oleiphilus sp. HI0067 | reverse complement strand
CTGCACCGCGACAGCCGTCGTTATTTTGTTGTCTGGTATTTATCAGCCAGGTGTTGGGCCCAGTGGCGTTGAATTAACTCAGTTAGCCCTCGCACAGCATATAGGCGAAACCGGTTTCATTTTTATTGCTGTCGCCATTTTCTTCTTTGCTTTCACATCAATAATTGGCAATTACTCGTACGCTGAAAATGCAATGATTTTTCTTGGGGTGCAATCGACAAAAGGTTTGATCGGTATACGGATTGGTTTAATTGCAATGGTTATTTGGGGTTCGATACAAAGCGTTGAGACCGTATTCAACACTGCCGATGCATCGATGGGTTTAATGGCCATTATTAACCTGGTATCGATTTCTTTGCTTTCTGGGATTGTTTTAAAGCTCACGAAAGACTACATAAAGCAGAGAAAGGCTGGACTAGATCCAACCTTTCACGCGCCTGACCATCCCGAGTTATGTCAAAATGTTGATCAAGAAATCTGGACGGACCCTAAACGAGTTAGCGTAAAGCCAAATTAACGCAGGCTAAAGCAAGATCGTTTACAGCTAGGCTTGCAGAGCATAAGGCTATCGCCACAACTAGTCAGTGGGCTGTTTAACTTTACGTAAGTATGGCTTGACCGTTTCCCATCCGTCCGGATATTTTTTTTCAGCCTCGTCATTAGAAACAGCTGGAACAATTATGACATCCTCACCATCCTTCCAATTTACTGGTGTGGC
>NZ_LWFI01001726.1:0-1218 GCF_001635735.1 Oleiphilus sp. HI0067 | reverse complement strand
TTGTTGCAAAGTAGGTAAATACCGATGGAATATCTTCCCTGCGTCAAACGCCTAATTGGACTATGGATGCTGTCGTTATCAGCGTCGGCATATGCTCATGATCTTCACTACTTTGTCGTGGAAAATATCGCCGCACCTTTACAGATTGTCGATGAAGAAAAAATCCATAGTGGCATCGTCACCGACATTGTCACTGAAATCGCACGACTCGCCGAACTAGATATCAAAATTACTGTCGCACCAAGCCCATGAATCGAACGGCTGTTAAAAGGAGAGAGCAATGTTAATTGGATCGCCTATGACAGCCCTTCGTGGGATTCACTACCAAACGGAATTGCCTTTGAGCCAGCAGTCACAAAAGTCCATCATTCGGTTTTACATTGCGGTGCATTTCGAGACTTTGAAGAACTTGAAGCATACGAGATCGCCATCATTAAAGATTTTCGATATCCAGGATTAAATAAACATGCTTCGGAGTTTTCCTTAGAGCTCACCGAAGTAAAGAGCTACGAACAAGGGCTTGAGTTAGTCGACTTAGAGCGCGTAGATAGTTTTATAGAAATGGATTTACGACTAAGCTACCACGTTAGTCAGCAGCCAGATCAAAAGCGCACAACGCTCACTTATATTGACGATATTGAGCCGCCTTATGCGATCAAACTGAAAGTGAATCAAAACATGCCGCAGAGTCGCGTTAACAAATTAAAGCGCGCTTACCAAAAACTTCACGAGTCTGGTTTTATTCAAGAAACAATAGAGAAACATACATGATAAGCCTCGACCTTGTGGATAGGTCGAGGCCTGAATTCAAAGCCCTTAAGGCATTTGAATTTGAGGGCCGCCGTCTTGACCTGGAACAACAATCTGAGACGCTTGTTGTCGACGCATTTCTTGTAATTCACGCATCGTATCTTCCATTGCCTGCTTAGCGCCATCACCAAAACCTGCAACTGCGTCTGCTAAATTATCAACCGCTAACTCAAACGTGAGTGGCAGAGCACCAGCTGGAGTCATCATTTGCGCTTGTCCGACGTATTGCACTGCACGCGCATCGTCACGTTCACCACTTGCCGTCACAGGCGTCATAACACGAATGGTGCCGATCTTCTGATCTGTATAAATTTCTTCGCGATAAAGATTCGCGACATCCATATTCATTTCTAGTTCTTCAGACATGAGAATTCCTGTACTAAAAGGATTGAGCCGATACGGGCTGAA
>NZ_LWFI01001725.1:0-956 GCF_001635735.1 Oleiphilus sp. HI0067 | reverse complement strand
AGATAGGTTTGATTTAGAAGGTTCTCTGCATGCGTTATTGCGCAGCGAGTATGGAATGACTGTGCAAAAAGCAGACTTTGAAATTTCGGTATCGATACTTCCAAATGACGTTGCTCAAGCCTTATCTGCACCAATGGGTGTATCGTCATTAAAGTTTCAGCGCAAGTATCGCAATCAGCATGGCGAGATCTTCGAATTTGATCATGAGCTATGGCGTCATGACGCCATTTCAATCAATTTTGATATTAACAACTAATTCGTTGAGTTTAATTCTTTGTTCTTCTGCCACTGACGCGAGGTCATAAAATTGTCATAACAAGTTCACTGTATTGTCACATTTGGATACTTAAATGTTTCTCACCTGGTCTATACCAATAACTTAGAGGAACAAGCCAATGGCTATGATGAAGACAATGAAGAAGTGTGTTGCAGGTGCAGCATTGATGGCCCTTAGTGGTCTTGGAATGGCTGCAACAGAATTAACTGTATATACAGCGTTTGAAGCAGAAGATCTGAAGCGTTATAAGGCAGAATTCGAAAACAAGAATCCTGATATCAAAGTCAATTGGGTACGCGACTCCACAGGCATCGTTACTGCTAAGTTGCTTGCTGAAAAAGAAAATCCGCAAGCAGACGTTGTTTGGGGTTTAGCGGGCACATCACTGCTTATTCTTAAAGATGAGCAAATGCTAGAAACCTATAAGCCTGTTGGTTTTGAAAAACTATCGCCGAAGTTCCGTGATAATAGCGCAGAAACGCAATGGGTAGGCCTAGATGCATGGATGGCTGGCTTATGTGTGAATACCGTTGAAGCACAGAAAGCGGGTTTGCCTATGCCAAGCTCGTGGGAAGATTTGACCAAGCCTGTCTATAAAGGCCATGTCATTATGCCTAATCCAAACTCTTCAGGTACTGGCTTCTTAGATGTATCAAGCTGGCTACAAATGTTCGGAGAG
>NZ_LWFI01001724.1:0-528 GCF_001635735.1 Oleiphilus sp. HI0067 | reverse complement strand
GGTGTTTGGTATCACGGTACTTCATCGGCACTTATTGATTCGATTAAAGAGAACGGGCTTGTTCGTTCTGGCGATAAGGCCTTCAATCAAGTCGCGAAGCAAACCATGGCGACGATCGGAAATAGTTATACTGAGCAGCGCGAACCAGTGTTCCTTACTCAGAGTAAAGCATTNGCCTATTTTTGGGCGGAACAGTGCGTAAAGCGTCGTTCGGTTCGATTCGAAGGTGAAGAGCAGCCTGTTGTTTTGACCGTTAATCTTGACGACGATAATGCTTCTAAAGTCCGTCCCGATGTTGGTGCTGCAGGTCTTCTTATGATAAAAGAAGGCGAGGGTTTCATGATGTTTATTGCTAGTCTGTATGAGCAAGCTGGTCTTAAGCCGCTTGATATAGATTTAATGAAAGCAGAGCGCGAAGAATACCTTACCAAGATTGGTATGGCGTATATCGATGACGACATCTTGTCTGATTCTATTTCTGCGTAATTGATATAATCGGCTGCTCTTATTGAGTCGCCAATCAATTTG
>NZ_LWFI01001723.1:0-784 GCF_001635735.1 Oleiphilus sp. HI0067 | reverse complement strand
GAAAGCGGATATTACTGAAGTTCTTGAGAAGAAGTTAAAGCCGCGAGCCATTGTTTTTAAGAACGATGGGAAAATGCGAGAGAGCGAGGGTCTAGAGAGTTACGTTGAGCATGCTTTAGGTGATATCACTGAAGCAGAGTTGAGAGAAAATGGTGTTCGTTTTGTCGCCCCAGTTGTTGAAGGGCAAAAGACCGGATACTTTTATGATCATCGGCTAGGAAGAGCTGCATTAGCGCACTATGTGAAAGGCAAGACGGTTCTTGATCTGTTTAGCTATATTGGTGGCTGGGGTGTTCAAGCTGCAATGTTTGGAGCGAAGGAGGTGACCTGTGTTGATGCCTCAACGCTTGCTCTGGATTATGTGCATAAAAATGCAGAGTTAAATGGTGTTGGTGATATTGTTTCCAGCATTGAAGGTGACGTGTTTGAAATCTGCAAAGCGTTGAAGGAAGAAGGTGAGCGCTTTGATGTGGTGATTGTTGACCCGCCAGCGTTTATTCCTCGCAGAAAAGATCAGAAAGCAGGTGAGGTCGCTTATCAACGTTTGAATCAGATGGCGATGCGTTTGTTGAGTAAAGATGGTGTGCTTGTTTCAGGATCTTGCTCAATGCATTTGGCTGAGCCAACATTGTTAGATATTGTTCGTAAAACAGCGCGTACGCTCGAGAAGGAGTTGCAGTTGATTGAGCGTTTTCCGCAAGGCCCTGACCATCCTATTGTTCCCGCGATCGCAGAAACAAACTATCTCAAAGCCATGTTCTTTAGAGTGCTTCCTCAGTCTTAA
>NZ_LWFI01001722.1:0-816 GCF_001635735.1 Oleiphilus sp. HI0067 | reverse complement strand
AAACAAATAGCCAAGTTGGGTGAGGCATTTTATTCCCTACCCGTTCGATGGCGTTTAGCATGCGAATCACTGGAGTAACTTCGCTCATTCGGACTTCCTCAAGCCTCCATTAGGCTTATGACTTGGTGAAAAGTTGACCAAATTAGCATAGTAGAAATGGCTAAATTTGATACAAATCAAGTCAGAAATGGCTAAATTTGATACAAATCAAGTCAGAAATGGCTTAGTGAATCGTGCGAGTGAACAATTGCAAATCGGGCGATTAGGCGTCCATAAACTGAAGCTTGGCCAAGCGCGAATATAGCTCTGAAGAGGCGAGTAATTGATCATGCGTGCCTTGTGCAACAATCTGGCCTTGATCAAAAACCAGTATCCGATCGACATGTTTAATCGTTGAAAGTCGGTGCGCAATAATTAAGGTCGTGCGATTTTCGGTTAACTCATCAATCGCTTGCTGAACGTGATATTCGCTTTCAGAATCAAGCGCACTTGTCGCCTCATCTAACAAAAGAATATCCGGATCTTTCAGTACGGCGCGCGCAATCGCAACACGCTGCTTTTGACCACCCGATAAGCGAGTGCCTTGCTCACCGAGATAGCTATCGTAGCCTTTAGGCAATGCTTCGATAAATTCATGCGCATGCGCAGCTAGGGCTGCGGCTTCTATATCTTTTTGAGAGGCATCCTCGTTGCCATACGCAATATTATGCTTAATCGTGGAAGAGAACATCACAGGCTGCTGCGAAACAATCCCTAGTCGCTTACGCAGCGCCTCAGTAGACACATCGTGAACAGATTGCCCAAATACTGACACGC
>NZ_LWFI01001721.1:0-678 GCF_001635735.1 Oleiphilus sp. HI0067 | reverse complement strand
AAACGTCCTAAAAAAGCTGCTGGAGTAAAAGCGATCAGCCGCCAGCACGCCAAAGGGCGAATGACAATATGGGAACGTATTTCAGTACTCACTGATGAAGAGCCAACCATACTCTTCCAAAACTGGGGCCCGAACCTGGACGGAGCGTCTTTAGTCACAGCAATCATCAAAATAGATGGTCGCGACGTCGCATTGTATGGCCACGACTTCACAATCCGCGCAGGCTCAATGGATGCTACCAACGGTAAAAAGCTAGCACGCTTAATCGAATTAGCAGGCAAACGAAAAATCCCTTTAGTTGGCCTAAACGATAGCGCCGGCGCTTATGTTCCTGCAGGTGTTGGCGGTCTGGATGGATATGCCGAAGCCTTCACCGCGCTGCGAAAAATCAGCGGTGTGGTACCTAGCATCATGTGCATGTTCGGATTTAATGCCGGCGGCGGCTCATATCTCCCTCGCCAAGGCAGCTTTATGATTCAACCGAAAAACACCTTTTTTGGACTCACGGGCCCAGGTGTTGTGAAAAGCGTATTGGGTGAAGACGTAACACCTGACGAGTTGGGAGGCCCGGGTGTTCACAGCCAAACAGGGGTTACTGACTTTGTCGTTGAAGATGAAGTAGCAGCTCTCAAGAAAGTAAAAGAAATTCTTAAATACATCCCGAGTAACAATAGCGAA
>NZ_LWFI01001720.1:0-16254 GCF_001635735.1 Oleiphilus sp. HI0067 | reverse complement strand
GTGAAGAGCGATTTTCCGAGTTAGAAGGTCTCAACTGGACTCTTCTCATCCAACAGCTAGATGCCTGGCTTCCTGAGGCCAACGCACTCAAAAAGTTGTTTAACTTTATTCCTGATTGGCGCTTTGACGACATCATGGCTTCATACGCACCCAAAGGCGGCAGCGTCGGCCCACACTGTGATTTCTATGATGTATTTTTGGTGCAAGCCTATGGTGAACGCCATTGGCGTTTAGGCCAATGGTGTGACGCAACAACACCAACAAGATCAGATACAAATTTAAGCATCTTAGAAGAATTTGAAACAAGCGATGACTGGGTATTGAAGCCTGGTGACATTCTTTATGTTCCACCCAAGCTTGCGCATTACGGCATTGCAGAAAACGACTGCATTACTTTATCTGTCGGATTCAGAGCACCGAAGGCGCTAGAAGCCCTAAGTAGCTTTACCGATTATTTATGCGAAAAAGCAAAGGTTAACCCGTTTTTTTCGGATCCTAATCGAGCACATCAATATGAAAGCGCCTTGATTTCAGATAACGACAAAGCTGCACTGCAGCAATTATTGCTCGACAGTATTTCTGATAAAGAAATGTTCAATGAATGGCTTGGCAGCTTCTTATCAAAACCAAAAAACAACCAAATACTTATTCCAGACGACGACATAAGTGACGTGCAAGACGCATTAGAAGGGCTATCTCAATCAGATGTCGTATATAAAAACGAAGGCTCTCGTTTCTTCTACACCACGCTCGACAAGGACGTATATCTCTCCGTTGATGGCGAGTCGTTTAAGCTGAACAATGCGCATTTAACATTTGTTCAACACTTATGTGTAGAAGATGAATTTGACGCACAGAGTTTATTAACTTATTGCAATATGCTAGAAACTCAAGAAGTCATTGCTATTCTGCTAAACAAAGGCAGTTTGCAATTAGAAAGTGACTAACAATAACGACTAGGAATAACGGTGCCGTCTATGGCTTCGGTCAATATTAACTATTTACGTGAAAATGAGCTTCCCGTAGAAGTAAGAAAAGAAGTCGAGCAACTAAAGGGTTCTCGCATCTTATCTGGTTCGCGATTGTGCATTGCCTTATTCAATGGCCATGTAATCGCCGCAAGCGGCGCACGTCCTGCAGCTCAATTTGCTAGACTCGACTTTCTAAGTGTTGCCCAAGAACATATCAAGACACGCCTCGGAGAAGTAGTTTTAAACCATAGTTTGAAACAGCTTCATAAAGCAGGCGTGAACGAAGTGAATACCGCCGTTTCCGAGCAGCAACTTCAGTTATTTCTCGATGCCGGATTCATGGAAGAGAACATTACGATTCCAGGCATGCATGATAAAACAAGCCTCACGGAGCTTGTTCACCCAAACTTAGACTCTCTTGGCCCTCGCTTTAAATTGATTGGCGACAACCCAAAACCAATCAAGAAAACCAGCGAAAAGCAAAAAGAAAACGATATGCGTAGCATCCGCTTCGACTCAATGGGAAGTTATCGTGATCTTTGCCGCATGGTGATTTGCAACGCGCAACGAAAAGTATTCATGCTGTGTGAGAGCCTTGACGACCCTATCTTGAATGATCGTGAAGTTATCTCGCACATCCAAGAACTAGTGCTACACAGCCGACACGTCGAAGTGCGCTTACTCCTCGAGAATGATCGCCACCCGAGCTCAGGGCACAGCGCAATTCTCGATTTAGCACAACGACTTTCAAGCTTTGTGAGTATCAGAAAAATACATGACAAGCGCATCGCACCAAAAGAGTGGCTATATCTCTGTGATGACCTGCATGCCGTTGAACGTCGTCGCGAGCATGGATACAAAGGCCAAGCCTTCGTTGAAAGCCCAATGACATTACAACGCCTCAGTTATCAATTTGAAAACTTATGGCTGCATTCTGCACCGTCTTCAGAACTGAGACGTTTAGCGATCTAAAATCACTATTCTGATTTTGTCGGACCTTTAAGTACCGACAAAATCATCTCTGCCGCATACAAAGACATCTCTTCCACCGCCTCAAGGCTCACAAACACGCCATCTGTTTTTAAACGACACAAGCCATGTAAGGTCGCCCATGTCGTTTGCGACATACGCGTTGCATCAAACGAAGACGGCATCCCTCCCTGCTCTTTTAACTGACTAATAATTTTTGTATAGCGTCGAAAGGTTGCATGACCTTTTTCCGTCAACTCTGGTGAAGGTTCGTTCCGCCATGTCACCGCACCAAACATCAATTCATACTTCTCAGGATTCTCTGCTGCATAACGCACATAGGCAATCACGTAGTCTTTAAGCCTTTGTTGAATCGATGCGGGATCATCACTCAAACCCGACTGATCAAGCAAAGCATTTAAATCATCAAAAGACCGTTCAGCCACCGCGCACAGCAATGCATGTTTAGACGAAAAATGGTGATATGGCGCTTGGCGCGACACATTCGATCGCTCCGCCAACTCACGCAAGGTCAAACCCGCAATACCTCGCTCGCTCATCAAGGCTTCGGCATTTTCCAACAAGGTGTTGCGCAAATCCTGATGATGGTAGGTGTTTTCGTTTTTATTACTGCGGGTGCTTTTTTTCATGTTGGCGAAGATAACAAATCAATCTTGACACTGTCAAAATAGATGTTATCTTGACGCCGTCAAGTTGAGTTTTACGCTATTTATATTCTGAGAGGTCAGGCTTTATGAGCAACCAACCATACCCACACATGCTGGAACCATTAGACCTAGGTTTCACCACGCTTAAAAATCGTGTCATTATGGGATCAATGCATACCGGCCTAGAAGACCGATTCTGGCAAATGGACAAGCTTGCAGCATACTTCGCGGAACGTGCAAAAGGTGGCGCAGCACTGGTGATCACTGGCGGCTACAACCCAAACAAACGTGGTTGGTTCTACCCTACTGCCGGACTATTCAATAGCTATCTAGATATTCCTAACCACCGTAAAGTCACGAGCGCCGTGCACAAAGAAGGCGGCAAAATTGCCCTACAAATCCTTCACGCTGGACGTTATAGCTACCACCCATTCTCTCACTCAGCGTCGGCCAAAAAAGCGCCTATTAACCCATTCAAGCCGCGCGAAATGTCAGATCGACAAATCCGCTCGACCATCAAAGATTTCGCTAAAACAGCAAAACTCGCAAAACTTGCGAACTACAACGGCGTTGAAATCATGGGTAGCGAAGGCTATTTGATCAATCAGTTTATGGCGCCTCACGTCAACAAGCGTAAAGACAAATGGGGCGGCAGTATCGAAAACCGCATGCGCTTCCCAGTTGAGATCGTAAAAGAAGTACGCAAAGCGGTAGGCGAAGAATTTATCGTGATCTTCCGTCTATCAATGATGGAACTGGTCGAAGGTGGTATGACCGCCAACGAAATCGTCGAGACAGCAAAAGCCCTAGAAGCCGCTGGCGTTACCATTATGAACACAGGTATTGGCTGGCACGAAGCACGTGTTCCAACCATCGTTACTTCTGTGCCGCGTGCTGCCTTCCGTGAAGCGACAGCTCGTGTTAAAAAAGAGCTATCGATTCCAGTGTGTGCATCAAACCGTATCAATACACCAGGTGTTGCAGAAGACATCATCTCTTCAGGTGATGCAGATCTTGTATCAATGGCACGCCCATTCTTGGCCGATCCGCACTTTGTGAACAAAGCGGCTGAAAATCGTGCAGACGAAATCAACATTTGTATTGCCTGTAACCAAGCTTGTCTTGACCATACATTCGAAATGAAACGTGCATCTTGCTTAGTAAACCCACAAGCATGTCACGAAACAGAATTGGTCTACATTCCCGTGACTAACAAAAAGAAAGTTGCCGTGATTGGAGCTGGCCCTGCAGGCTTATCAGCCTCTACCGTTGCTGCGGAGCGCGGCCATGACGTAACGCTATTTGATATGGCAAGCGAGATTGGCGGTCAGTTTAACTACGCGAAGCAAATTCCAGGTAAAGAAGAATTTTACGAGATGATCAAATACTACGGTCGTCGTGTAGAAGTATCAGGGGTAAATCTACAGCTCAACACCAAGGTTGATGCTGAGATGCTCGAGAAAGGCGGTTTTGATGAAGTGATTGTTGCCACCGGCATCAACCCTCGCAAGCCACCGATTGAAGGTATCGAACACAAGAAAGTATTGTCTTACCTTGATGTCTTAACCGGCACAGAAGTAGGTAAAAAAGTAGCGGTTATTGGCGCCGGCGGTATCGGTTTTGATGTTGCAGAATTTCTTGTGCACCCAGGCGCCAAAGCAGATAGCACACCACGCCCACAAAGCATCGCAGAATGGAGCGAAGAATGGGGTATCGACGTGAACAGCGACAACCCAGGTCAACTCGTTGAGAAGAAACCACACGCATCTGAGCGCGACGTTTACCTACTTCAACGGAAAAAGAGTCAGTTGGGCGCAGGCTTGAACAAAACATCTGGTTGGGTTCACCGTGCTGTGTTGAAAATGAAAGACGTTGAGATGATTGGCGGCGTCAGCTACGACAAGATCGACGACGCGGGCCTACACATCACAGTCGATGGCGAGCAACGCCTTCTAGATGTCGATAATGTGGTCATTTGCGCAGGCCAAGAATCACGCAAAGAGCTATACACTGAGGATTCAGCTACCGCGAACTATCACTTGATTGGTGGCGCAGAATTCGCTGGCGAACTCGATGCTAAGCGCGCGATCAAACAAGGTGCAGAACTAGCTGCAGCGCTATAAGCTCAACCTCAAAGCATGAGAGCCAACACTCTCATGCTTTACTCTTCTTCATCCATAAAACAATAAACACACAGTAAAACGCCATGAAGTTCAACCATATTATTTACAAGGTCGAAGACGGCATCGCGCACGTTATTTTGAACAGACCCGAAAAATTCAATGCGTTTAACTTTGACTTGATGTGCGACATCGTCAATGTGCAAAAGGTCATTAAAAAAGATCGCGACATTCGCGTTGTTATTATCTCAGGCAAGGGCGAGCACTTTAGTTCTGGCATCGACATTAAGAGCATCATGGGTAAGCCAATTCAGTTCGCAAAGATCGGCTGGAAGCTAAATCCTTGGGGCACCAACATGGCTCAGCAGTTTTGCATTGGCTGGCATCGTCTTCCTGTACCAGTGATCTGCGTCATGCAAGGTATTAGTTATGGCATGGCAATGACTTTGGCTCTCGGCGCCGATATGCGATACGCACGCCCAGACACAGAGCTTGCCATCATGGAAGCGAAATGGGGCATGGTTCCAGACATGGCTGGCCTGCAAACGATTCGCAGCACGATCTCTCAAGACATCGCGAACGAATTGATTATGACTGGCGATCCAGTAAAAGCCGACAAAGCACTCGAATACGGTCTAGTAACCCGCGTCGTAGAAGATCCAATGGCCGAAGCCTTGGCAATGGCAGAAAAGCTTAAAGCTCGCTCACCTGATGCAACCGCTGCAATCAAGTTCACGAACCAAAAGAGCTGGAATGGTTCAACAAGGAACTTATTAGCACGTGAAACGATTTATCAAATCGCACAACTCATCAGCAAAAACTGGCGCATCATGGATATTCGCAATCGCAAAGATCCAAACAAGCCTTTCGTTAAACGCCAATGGTGGTGGTAATACTGCTTAAGTAAATAGTTAAGAGCAAGCTGTCCGCAAATTGGCTCCGCTTGCTTTTATGAGATCAAATCATCAGACCGCAGAGTTAGCTGTTCTCCGACTCCGCTTGCCACGCCTCGATCGCTTCTTTCGCTGATCGGAATGCCTCAACACCAGACGGCATGCCACAGTACACCGTAGAGTGAAGCAATACTTCTTGGATTTCCTCGATCGTACAGCCGTTGCGCAACGCACCGCGCACATGTCCTTTTAATTCTGTTGAAGCCTTCAATGCGGCCAAGGTAGCGATAGTCACCAAGCTGCGCGTTTTTCTATCGATACCCTTTCGCACCCAGGTTTCGCCCCATGCATTTCTTGTCACCAAATCTTGCAATGGTTGCGTAAAATCAGTCGCGGCATCTAAAGCTTTATCGACAAAAGCGTCACCCATTACTTCACGCCTTACCGTAATCCCGCTTGTATATTTATCTTGTTCAGTACTCACAGTCTCTGTGCACTCCATAATTCCAATTTCATGTTTACCAATAACGCGCCGTTTTTTAATCAATATATGCACGCTATCTTGAGAATCTAGATGATCCCCGTTTTATGTTTTATTTCTCAATGCCCCACAGTACTCGAAAATACATTCATTACAACAATGCCGCTAATGATGAGAACAATACCCACTATCGCCGCAACATCGATCTTTTGATCAAAAATAATAAAGCCAACGATAGAGATCAAAACAATCCCTAAACCCGACCAGATTGCATAAGCCACCCCCATCGGAATAGATCTCAGCACTAACGACAAGCAATAAAACGCCACAGAAAATCCAAGCACCACAAGAACGCTCGGCCCAAGCTTGGCAAACCCTTCCGATGCTTTCAAAGCACTCGTACCAATTACTTCCGAAACAATTGCGATGAGCAAATACAGATAAGCCATTTATTTTCCTTTAAGACTACTTTTCTTGAGGGGAATTAGAACCATTCTATAAAAATCAATTCTTTTATTGTCTGATATCCACTAAATCAAAGGGACCATAATAATTGGATTGCAGCGTTTCAATAACGCGCTCTTCCAATATGACACGAGAAGCATTTTTGCTCTTGTGCGCCAACCAGTTTGTAGCTCTCGCCTCTTTCATACCGAATAAGATGCAAATATTTGGCAAATGACCATATTTGTAGTCGTCATTTGGCAAAGCCGAGGATGGGTTACCAAGCTTATCGCCTGCTTGCAATTTGATAGCAAAATGACTCAGAGCATCGTCACAATAAGATGGCTTAAAAGCATGAGCACTCGTTACTACGCTCATGATTATTAGAGTGAAGATTAATCTCATAGTGAGTAATGCGCAGCTAAGCAAAAGCTTGAGCAATTTATAAGGCCTTTATTCGTCATGTGACTATTGCCTCAAAGCCAGAACTATTAATAGAAAAATTACAACGCAAGCAATAATAGTTCGGATTTGGGTTGATTGATTCCAACGAGGCTCAAACCCGATGCGGGCCTTGTGTAACTCCTCAACGCTAATAGTTTCAACATCGCACGCTTGTAGCTTGTTGTTAAGTGACAAGTGAATGGCAATTGTTGATATCTGTACGCCAGCTAAGTAAGCGGCCGTAACTGATAAAAGCAAGAAAAAGTCCAAGCCTTGAAGTTTTGAAAAACCAGTAAAAGCACAAAAAATAAGTGAAATAGCTGATCCGACCCAAACGAATAAAAATACGGGATGATTATCTTGAATCACTCGATCTGTGACTTGAAAAGCCTTAATAAACTGTTTGTCTTCTAAGTTTTTTATTCCGGGCATTATGACGATTGCGTAAGCGAATAGGAGCCCCGCAACCAGCGAGCATAGTAATGTACATAAAGCTAACATGACATCAAAAATACTCATTATTCATATTTCCCAGCTTTAGAGTCTAACGCCTCAAACTGAGGCCGCGGTCCGCAGCTTTGACTGGTTAAGGGGATTGTTAATCAACATATGACGCTCTCCGGACATAATCACAGAACTGCTCAAGTGCAGACTCATATTCGTCTTTACTACCACTAGCCTTCAAAGCTAATACATTCTGCTTTAAAAGCGCGCCTTCTACTATTGCGAGTTTATTCGGATAGCCAAGGTAGAACTGTTCTTGCAGTAATACTGAAGACATTCTAAGTCGCACAATATCGATTTTACTTTCAATCTCCAGGGCTTCTTCAACCACATTAATCTGGGAATCATGAGCTTTGGAAATGAGGTCCGGAATTTCCTTTTGAAGGCTTTCCAGTGCACTGAGTGCCTCTTTCATGGTGTACCGATTTTCACCAATAACTAAGTCATGCTCCTTATCCGCTGAACACAGCATCTCCGCATTAGCAGCAGAACAAAACGTGTAAATTGTAAGAGCGACGATTCGACCCATGCGAAATACTCTTAACGCCTGCATTTGCGGCAAATTTAGGAGCACCAGCGAGTAAATTTTGCATAGCAGTGCTTTGTTATCCATTTTTCGCCACTGCGATTGTATCGAAACATTCCTCGGGGGTAGAAGCCATAAAGTACTTTGTAACCTGTTCAAAAATTTCCGGTGTATCTGTTGCCGATCTTTCTAGCTGTTCTTTGCGCGGTTTTTCAATCTACTTTAAGCACTCCGCATTTGACAGGTCTACGTATATCAAATTATGTGGAGCATCAATCACGGCGAAAATACTCCGAAACCTGACTCTTTGTGACAGAGTATTTGCTGGAAAGTCCATTACTACATTAATTCCTGTAGACAAAATAATTTGAACAAGCTTTTTAAGCTGCGACTTAAGTAGATTTGAATATTCGATATAGTCATTCAGTGACGAAATCTTATTTGGGCAAAGTGACGCGAGCCATTCATCTTCTGAAAGCAATACTGCATTGCTTTTATGCGCAATTTCGCGAGCTTTAGTGGACTTTCCTGCCCCCATTTTTCGACAGAAGAAGATCGATGTTCCTTTCTTCATCTTCGCTCTCCATTTTGATACATAACGCCGCCTTCCGCCGCGGAACAATGAGGCCAATTTCTGCAGTTCTTTTTGCAAAAAAAGGGCGACGTTGTGGAGTCGCTTGGATGGTTTTTTATGTGATTAGTCACGAATTCCTATACGTTGAATCACAGGAAATGAACCAGGATTGTCAGTTTGTGGAAAAGCATGACAAACATCATCTCGAACAGAAAAGTATACTTTTTTATTTGCCTTTTTAGCAGCTAGCAGAATACTAAGCGCCCCTCTGGTGTCAGAAGAAGGAAGCATCGCGTAAGACTGAGTCTGATCGCATCTTGCAGGGTTAACTGTTCCACCGATAGGTATGAAGGCAATGCTCCCATCAGAATATCCAGCGAAAACAAAATCGATCTTTGCATCAGTGAATTTTGCAGCAGAATTTGCAAATGGCGAAATCAACAAAAGTGCAAAAAGAAGTGTTCTAATATTGTTCATAAATTCTTCGTTTATAAATTACCATCACATAATGCCTCAAACAGGGGCAGTTTTGGAGCGACGAAGCCGCAGAAAAGCTGTTCAGCTAGTCACTTGGAGGCTTTCCCAAGCTATGGATGCTGCGATCTATGTCATTTTCATACAGCAGTCGATTGAATTCTCTCTCAGTCATAGTGACACTTAACAGCTTATTATATGGAATTCTCTATAAACCGCAGACGGCAACGCGTCTTCACGATGATCAAAATTCCATTTTTGTTTAATTGATTCAATCACTTAAATAGCACCCTATCACTAGAAACTAAGATTCTCTTTTCGCAGAAAGAATACTTGGGTTTACACAGATCCGTATAAACCCAGGAGAAAAAGTTTAGTTAATTGTTTTATAAAACAATATCAGAAGGAAGCCGTAACAAGACAGACTTAACTCTCAGTGGTAACGATACCGATAGTACAAATATGATCAAAACAATAGATGATATGGCTCGCTTACCCTTCGAGCCGACCGTTGGTCGTTTAACGAGCTAAAGCGCTTTTGTACCGCCTACACGTGAATGACGACATGTAGTCACTTAGAGTGACTCCACACCTATGCTTCCTGCTATAGCTCAAACGCAAAAAAACCGCATTAAGCGTTCACCTAATGCGATTTTCGAAACTCATCTACGATGTGATTACCGGATCAAGTCCGGCATGACACAAATAGATTAGTTAGCAGCTTTAAACTTCAAGCGGTAAGCGTGAAGAAGTGGCTCTGTGTAACCACTTGGTTGCTCTTTACCTTTGAAGATCAAATCAGATGCTGCTTGGAAAGCAATCGTATCGAAGCTTGGTGCCATGTTGATGTAAGCGGCATCGCCTGCGTTTTGCTCATCAACGGTTGCAGCCATGCGCTTCAAGCTTTCTTCAACTTGCTCTTTTGAACATACGCCGTGCTCTAACCAGTTCGCAACGTGCTGCGCAGAAATACGCAATGTTGCACGGTCTTCCATCAAACCAACGTTGTTGATATCTGGAACTTTAGAACAACCAACACCTTGATCAACCCAACGTACAACGTAACCCAAAATACCCTGACAGTTGTTGTCGAGTTCTTTCTGGATTTCACCTTCAGTAAGCGCAGCTCTTTGCTCAGCCGTCATAAGCGGGATAGTAAGAATGTCATCTACGTTTGCGTGCTCACGAGACTTAAGCTCGTTTTGTACCGCAAATACATCTACTTGATGGTAGTGAATTGCGTGAAGGGCTGCAGCTGTTGGTGAAGGAACCCAAGCAGTGTTTGCACCCGCTTTAGGGTGACCTACTTTTTGTTCCATCATCATGCCAAGCTCATCAGGGATAGGCCACATGCCTTTACCGATTTGCGCACGACCTTGTAGTGATGTTTCAAGACCTGTATCTACGTTCCAGTCTTCGTATGCACCAATCCATGTTTGTTGCTTCATAGTTGTTTTTGGTACGAATGCACCAGCAAGCATTGAAGTGTGGATCTCGTCACCAGTACGATCTAGGAAGCCAGTGTTGATGAATACAACACGGTCTTTCGCAGAGCGGATACACTCTTTCAAGTTAACAGTGGTACGACGCTCTTCGTCCATGATACCCATCTTCATTGTGAAGCGTGGTAGACCAAGTGCATCTTCAACACGGCCAAACAATTCGTTTGCGAATGCAACTTCTTCTGGACCGTGCATCTTAGGCTTAACGATGTTTACAGAACCAGTTGTTGAATTCTGGAATGGGCTGTTGCCTTTCAAATCGTGAATAGCGATCAAGGTTGTGATCACGCCGTCCATGATGCCTTCTGGAATTTCGTTGCCGTCTTCAAGAAGAATCGCTGGGTTAGTCATCAAGTGACCAACGTTACGAACGAATAGCATTGAGCGACCTTTCAATGAGAACGTATTGCCATCAGTGCCCGTGAATTCACGGTCTTTGTTCATAACACGCGTGAAGGTTTTGCCGCCTTTAGAAACTTCTTCAGCAAGGTCACCTTTCATAAGGCCTAACCAGTTGCCGTATGTAGTAACTTTGTCTTCTGCATCAACAGCTGCTACTGAGTCTTCGCAGTCCATGATGGTAGTTAGTGCAGCTTCCATAGTTAGGTCTTTAACGCCAGCAGCGTCAGTTGAACCAATTGGACTGTCTGCATCGATCAAGATTTCAATGTGAAGACCGTTGTTCTTAATAAGGATAGAAGTCGGCGCCGCAACATCACCTGTGTAACCAACGAACTTCTCTTCTTGTGCTAGGCCAGTTGTTGAACCGTCAGCCAAAGACACAACAAGCTTGCCGCCTTCAATTGCGTACTTAGTGCTACCAACGTGTGACCCAGAAGCCAATGGTGCCGCTGTATCAAGAACACCACGTGCGTATGCGATAACTTTGTCGCCACGTACTTTGTTGTAACCGCCTTTTGCTTTCTCTGCACCACCTTCTTCAGAGATAACAGTAGAGCCGTAAAGCGCATCATATAGTGAACCCCAACGAGCGTTAGAAGCGTTCAATGCGAAACGTGCATTCATTACAGGTACAACCAACTGAGGACCAGCCATTTCAGCAATTTCTGGCTCTACGTTTTGAGTAGTTGCATCGAAGTCAGCACCTTCTTCTACAAGGTAACCAATCTCTTGTAGGAATGCTTTGTATTCTGCGAAATCGAAGTCTTGACCTTTACGCTCGGTGTGGAAAGCATCAATCTTAGCTTGGATATCATCACGCTTTGCAAGCAACTCACGGTTACGTGGTGCTAGTTCGTTCGCGATAGCACTGAAGCTTGACCAAAATGCTTCTTGATCAACACCTGTGCCTGGAATTGCTTTTTCGTTTACGAAATCGTATAGCTCTTTTGCGACCTGAAGGCCCGCAGCTTGAACGCGTTCTGTCATATTTGTATTCGCCTCAACGCTTTAATTACTTAGAAAACCGCTCTCAATACCTTGATAAAAAGTCGAGAAACGTCTAAAAAAGGGGCGAAGATAGTACATGAAAATCGTTCAAATCCCAACCACTGACAACGTGCAAAGCTATTCACCATGTTAATAGTCGTTGTCATGCTAGACGCCTGAGCAGTCAGGCTTTTTGCAGCAGTGATCAAATTTTGAGCTACACTCAAATAAAACAACAATTTATCACAACAAGCTTAGAGATTAGTTTATGTCGGCAGTGACGATTACCATCGCCATTGGAAGCCTTATTTGCGCAGGTATTGCATTGATCGTATTCGTTCAGGCAAGAGAGAAGGCGCGTATTGAGCGATTACGTCTGATCATCAAACTACAAGACCGACACACCAACATTCAAAACATTCTATCTAACATGCCACCGCAGTACCTCAACCCTACTTTGAGAAAAATTCTGCACGAGCAATCCATCGAAACCATCAAAGAACTCACTAAATTCAAACCCTCGTCTAAACATGCCGGTTACATCCAAGAAGACGAGCGAGCTATAAAGGAACTCCAAGAAAACCCGAAAAAGCTTCCACCCGTTAAGGTTGACTCAACTGAGAAAGCCCGCGAGGTACGCATCATGCTGCAAAACTTATATAAGTTGCTGCATTTTTGGCGTAAAAAATCGCAGCTTTCACCTGATTTAGCCCAGCAACAGATGGCTCATGTAGGTTTTCTAGCGCGACAATCCAAGGCAGATTTATTTGCAGAGAAAGCAAAGCAAGCCGAGCTTGCAGGTAAACCGCGTGTTGCTATCCACAACTACCATAGTGCCATTGAGGTGTTAAGTGACGTATCAACGCACCCTTCTGCGATGCAAAATATTCAGGCATACAAACAAAAAATGGCAGAGCTGAATAAGAAAGCAGATCAACGTACTGAAGAGATCAATGCAAAAGCACAAGCTGAGCTTGAACAAAACGGTGAATGGGACGAATTTTTGAGCTCAGAAGAAGACTGGAAGAAAAAGAATAGTTACTACGATGATTAACGAAAGAGCGCGCTAATTAACGCGCTCTTTATATGGCACTACTTGAATACCTGAGGCACTAGGCCAGCAAATCTTTAATATCTTGCTCGATGGCTTTCGGCTCAGTCTTAGGTGCGTAGCGCTTCAAGATCTCTCCCTCAGCATTGACCAAAAACTTGGTGAAGTTCCATTTAATTTTCTCAGAACCGAGCATCCCTTTAGCATTTGTTTTTAACAACGAGAATAAAGGGTGTGTGTCAGGGCCATTCACGTCGACCTTACTGAACATCGGGAATGTGACACCATAATTTAGCTCGCAAAACTCGCTAATTTGACTGTCGCTACCTGGGTCTTGGCTTAAGAACTGATTGCAAGGAAAGCCCAAGATTTCTAGACCCTGTTCTTTGTAGGTTTCGTACAACGATTCCAAACCTTTGAACTGCGGTGTAAAACCACACTTACTGGCTGTATTTACTACGAGTAATGTCTTGCCCTTGTAGTCTGATAGAGACTTGGTTTCACCTTTGATTGTGGTGACTTCAATATCGTAAATCGCACTCATTCACTGTCTTCCTGATTATGTTTTTAGATCCAATGCACCTTCAGTACGTGTACCTTATCTGATCCGATCAAACAAAGACAGCGAGGTAATACGATTAAAAGATGAATACGCGGCATCCAAGCTAAATTGCTGTAATGACAGCAAACTTACTGTTTCTGCGTAATCAATGGATTCCAAGTTACCTAGTACTTCTTGGGTAAGAATCTCCGCATCTTTTAACTGCTCTAGCCCTGTGTCGAGCGTATTGAGACGCGCACCCAATTGTCCTCGCGCCTCAAGTACCGATGTTGCCGCAAAATCAAAGTTGGCAATCGTCCCTTCTAGTAAAGATTCAAACGCTTCGCGCCCATCTGTCGTCGGCGCGAAGTTACGTAAGCCGTAGACGAACTTCTCTACCGTTGTAAGCAAACCTTGCTTCTCGGTAGATTCAACTGTAAATGTGTCGCCCGTGGCTGGCGCTCCCCGAATTTCGAACTGAGTACCCTGAGCGTTGATCGTGCCATTTGGTGCATACGCGACATTCGACTGAAGTGTTACCCCTGTCGATTTCTCACGGAGATCAAACGTGTTTGGCGATGTAAATTCAATCACCAAATCTTCAGGATAAAACGCATCATAGTCAGCTTGATCGACCACTTGACCGACCGTAATTGTTGCCGGCGGCTCTGCTTGGTTTCCCTCGCTGGCTCGCGTGAAGAATGAGTTCGTATAGGTGGGCATATCTTCGAAAATAGCCTGCCCATTGATAGTTGATTGAATAGTGACTGAAGCGTCGATTTGAACGTAACGAACCCCTTCATCACCATGGTAGCGATACGAACCAGAATCGTCTTGTTGAAAGGGCTGTGTTCCGCCTTGAAATCCGCTGAATACATACTCGCCACTTGCATCGCGTGCATTGAGTAGCCCTGCTAACTGGTCTAGACGTGACTCTACTTCTGCGGCGATCGAACCTAGATCGTCTTTTGTAAGCGCACCATTACCCGCTGAAACCGCAAGCGTTCTCAAACGCTCAATCACTTCGTTGATGCCACCTAAGCGATCATCTTGCAGTGATAAACGCCCTTCAGCCAATTCAACATTTCGTTGAAACTGCTGATTAACCGACAGCTCCTGTTTCAGCTCTAGAATACGCGTGGAAGCAACAGGATCATCGGCTGGCGTCAGTACGCGCTTGCCCGACGCGAGCTGCTGCTGCGTTTTCTGTTGTTGCGCGGTGACATCTTGAATAGACGACATCGCTCTGTCATAGATCTGTACTGTAGAGATTCTCATATGTGCTCGTTCCTATCTCTATCTAAATGCGCCTAGCAGGGTATCGAATAAATCTCGTGCCACCGAGACCACCTGTGCAGAGGCGTTATATGCAGCCTGAAACTGCACTAATTTGCCTGCTTCTTCATCTAAGTTCACCGCTGCGATCGAGTCTCTTAGACCGGATGTTTGATCTAGCAAAGCCTTGGCAGACTCACTCTCAAGACGCGCTCTATTGGTTACAGTGCCGACTTTCTCGACCACTTGCGCATAAGACTCACCATACGAGACCGAACCCTCAACTAAGCCTTCAAACTCGAGCCCCGCCATCGCTAAGGCATTTCTGTTATCAGATACACCATCGGTATTGTATTCAATGGTGAACTCATCCCCTTTTACACTTTCGCCTTGAATTTCAAACGTAAAACCACGATAAGCTGATAATGCTGGCGGCGCTAAATCAAACACTGTCGCCGTATTGCTCGTAAATGAAATACCTTGCGCCATCGACATATCAACAGCACCAGCCACCGCTATACCTTGTGCAGAGTTGACGGTTTGCGTGGCGACAACTGGCGAACCAGCAGCATACGGATCAATACGACTTACATCGACACTATCACCAAGACCCGTCACCTCAATAACAATGTCTTCGCCCGTCACAGAACGCAGGTCTATTTGGGTTCCATCACTGACAGCAATAACGTCAAGGTTAGGGTTATCGTTAATGGCACGCGCTATTTCTACTGGCGTATAGGTAGCAGGAGGCGTAACGGTAATCGTCTCACCATTAATGATTAAACCTAAAGGGTTCGGGTCACCATCATCTACAAAATTAGTGAGTCGCACTTGCGTGTAGGCATTTGCTTTAATGCCCTCGACGGCAGTGAGGTCTTGTGCGATTTGTCTGGCGGAGCTGTTAGCCGCAATATTCACTGTTTGCGATGTCACGATTCCGGTATTGGTGTCTCGCGACTGAACTTGTAAGGTTTGCGCGCCATAACCGTTTACAAAAGGTCCCGCGCCAGCTGCTGGTAGCGTCAAGGTATCTGGCCCTGTTGCCGACACTAAGGTTTCACCTGGGTCGGACGTAAACAACATGTTGCTTAAGCCTTGCGCATAAAACTGGTTATTGATCGGTGGCGACAAAGGCTCAGGACTAGCCGGATTGCTGTTATCAAGCACTTCGTAATAATTGTCTGTGACGAAGCGAATCAACAAAGGAGGGCTCAGCTCACCTGGCACTGCAAATTCTGACAAAGGTTGATTGGTCAGAGGGTTATTAACATCGAGCATTTCACCTAGCGTAATTTGAGCGTTACCAATATTACCTAAGCTACTGCGCGAACGAATGGGCGATGCTAAAGCGATCTCATCGACTCGATCAATCACTTGCTCAAAATTGATAGCGCCAGCTTGCGTGGGATAAAGCGTAAAGCGATCCCC
>NZ_LWFI01001719.1:0-809 GCF_001635735.1 Oleiphilus sp. HI0067 | reverse complement strand
AGACCGTAGTGATACAAATGGCGGATCCAGTGATGCGCTTGATCCGGGCAATGATGGTTTTATTATAAACACCACTGCAATGTTCAACAGCCAATACAGTGATTACTTTGATACCTATCTAGATTTCGCGTGGCTACAGTATACTGACCGAAAAGTTATTATCCCGGGGCTGGGTATCGTCCACTCGGCTGAATTGGAGGATTCTGCGATTCAACCCTTTATCGGTGCCGGCGTCGGATATGCATTTATGTATCTCGATGATTCACCATCGGCTAAGCTGGATTCAATTGACCGCAATGGGCAGTCTGTTGTGTTTACATTACAAGCGGGTGCTGATATCCCATTAAGCGAGTCATTGTCGCTCGATCTTACCGCGCGATATGACATGTATAACATTGACAGTAGCTTTTTGCAGGATTCCGGTTTAACTATCGTGAAGGATAGAGGCGCTCTAAGCGTTTTAGCAGGCCTAAGTTACCATTTTGATTCCCCCTCTCGAAGCAATTATGTTGATGAGGACTTTGACGGTGTCACACGAAACCTTGACCGCTGTCCCGACACCTTGATTAATGTGCCCGTCAACGAGGCGGGTTGTCCTCAATACCGTTTCAATATCAATTTGTCTTTTAACTTCGCCAAATTTGGTATAGACGATATTGTTGAACACCCTGATTTTAATGCAGCTGAATTCTTGAAGAAAAACACGCAGTACTCGGTCCGCATTATTGGTTATACAGATAGTAAAGGCTCTGCTTCTTTTAATGAAAAACTCGCCAAAAAGCGCGCCATTGAAGCCAAACAATACTTCC
>NZ_LWFI01001718.1:0-761 GCF_001635735.1 Oleiphilus sp. HI0067 | reverse complement strand
GTTGTTCAACCAGCTGAACTATGGGAAGAGTCTGGGCGCTGGCAACAATATGGAGGAGAATTACTTCGTATTAAAGACCGTCACGAACGCGATTTTTGCCTTGGCCCAACGCACGAAGAAGTTATCACTGACATCATTCGCGATGAACTAAAAAGCTACAAACAGCTACCTGCTAACTTTTATCAGATCCAAACCAAATTCCGTGACGAGCGCCGCCCACGTTTTGGCGTGATGCGCGCACGCGAGTTTGTCATGAAAGACGCTTACTCGTTTCACGTAAACAAGGAATCATTAGACGAGACCTACGAGCAAATGCATGCGGCATATGTTCGTATATTCGAGCGATTAGGCCTTGATTTTCGTCCAGTACAAGCCGATTCAGGGAGCATTGGTGGCAGTTCTTCTCATGAATTCCATGTGCTAGCTGGTTCAGGCGAAGATGACATCGCTTTCTCAACAGAAAGCAGCTATGCCGCAAATATAGAAATGGCCGAAGCTCTAGCACCTACTGGAGAGCGTAATGCGCCAAGTCAGGATATGGCTGAGGTTGCGACACCAGAACAGAATACAATTGCTGAAGTAGCTGAAGCGCTTAATATCAGCGCAGAACAATGCGTGAAAACGCTCATTGTGCTAGGCGAAGCACCTGAAGGCGAAGACGATGCCGAAGCGCCTTTGGTAGCGCTTGTTCTACGTGGCGATCACGAACTGAACGATATCAAAGCCGAAAAAATTGAAGGGGTCGCATCTCCGTTACAATT
>NZ_LWFI01001717.1:0-661 GCF_001635735.1 Oleiphilus sp. HI0067 | reverse complement strand
TTTAAGTCAACGCTTGGAAGGTTATTGAGGATGTAGATGAAGTCGCGGAGCTCATTAATTCGCGGCAAATGCCAATCACCGAGGTTATTAACTGTCGTGCCGCCACATGTGGAATTTGCTCCTGACCACGCCTTTTGATTTATGGGGGTTACGTCGTACCACATGCGCTGGTCGTTGATGTCATGCAGATACACGTTTTCGTCAACGACTGCCGATGCATCCGTCAAACCAACGACTTTGTCATAAATGATATTGACCTGATATTGATAGTAGCGACTCGAACCATCCACCAGCACATTATCGATATTAACGGTGTAAATCGTGTCGCAGGCGTAGTTGAAATACCAAGTGATTTGTTTCGCGGAACTGTTTACGAATACGTTATCTCCGCGCAGTGTTCCGTTATCCGTTTTGTAGCTATCTGAGGCGACCTTATCGATGAGGGTTTGAGCAACGTTGTTTGGATCTTTAAGGGTGACGGTGGCAGATGAATAATCGACCGTAGTGGCATTCACTGGTCGAAAGCTCCATACGGTCTTTGCGCCACTCAATAAAAACGAGGGATAGCCTTGATAAGGCATGGCGACAAAATCGATATTGCTGCTATCTGCTTGGCCACTCAAGCCTGTAAAGCCGAATACTTTAAGTGCTGTATATTGCG
>NZ_LWFI01001716.1:0-1229 GCF_001635735.1 Oleiphilus sp. HI0067 | reverse complement strand
ATTTACGCTCGCACAATGGCGCCACGACTTACGCAATAGGCTCGTCTATTTTTCGGTATACGGATATTTGGGGAGAGCAACAAATACTGTTTGCGAAGGTGCAGCATGCTGGCTTCTCATCCAGAGATGCGGCTTCTGAAAACTTTAGTTCGTTCCAGATTGGCGCTGATCTCAAGTTTCCTGAGCGACTCATGCTTGGGCCTTTGAGCAGTTTCTTCTCATTCTATGTGACGAGTTATTATTTTGCTGTCGGCTTTGATCTTCAGGAAAACGAAGCTCTTGTTCTTCAAGATGAATACGTACACGAGCTTGGTTTTACTTGGGGCTTAGATAAAGCCATTGAAACCTCAGTGGGTGATATCGAGCGCATTGGCTTTGGCTATCGTTTTGCTGATGCAGAGGATGGTGTTTTTCACTTAGCGTTTAATTTTCCATTAGATTAGGGAACAGAGTCGGCGGCGGCCGATAGGCGCTTTAAGGTTTTGATTTGAGGTTTATTTGTTCTTTCTGTCATAGCGATGAATTAATTTAATCGGTTGTTGGATTAATGCTCAATTTCATTTAAATGTTTTTGTCAGCGGCGGCCTACAGCGCCTTAAGAGCTTTGATTGTTCCGCTTTCAGGTTTCGACCTAAAGGTCGAGTTAAGGCACTTGTGCTGACAAGTCCCTTAACAATCCCAATCAGCCCCGCTGACATGCCCTTCGGTCTTATTCGTTGCTCAAAAATAAACAGCGTCTGCGGGACTCGCCTTCGGCTCAAACAGTCCTCGACGAATTCCTGTTTATTTTATCCGCGACTCATCATGTCAGAAGGGGTGTTGGTGCAAGACACAAACCTTGTTTTTTTTCCAGATTTATCGAAGCGGCATCTGCCTTCTCGTAGGATGAGTGACGCCAGTTACAAATGGATAAGGCGAGGACTGTTTGAGAGAGCAGCGCGAACGAGACAAGGTGAATGGCGAAGCAAGAGAGTGTGGCCTGGGCCAGGCCGCAGCGCCATTTTTAACCAGTCACGAATGTACCCAAAGGGCCGCAGAGCAGGCACGCATTTCTTTGGTTCTTTCTTGCGCGAGCAAGAAAGAACATAAACGGATTAGGAGTAATGAATTTAAGATTAACGATAGTTTGAAAATAGACAACTCAACCCCAAAGCCCCTTTCAACAAACTTCAGTTCAAAACCTATCAGTCTTTATTCGTTGTCAGCTCGACTGCAAAGTCATGTTTGTT
>NZ_LWFI01001715.1:0-1170 GCF_001635735.1 Oleiphilus sp. HI0067 | reverse complement strand
ATTCGTCATGACTTGTGCCCATTTGCAGCGTTGCCGTTTAAGGTCGGTCGAGTTGGTATCTATGCTTGCTTTGAGTCGTCGTTGATAGAGACCTCTTATTTTATCCGTGATGAAATAAACCGCCTGTTCGAATCAGACACAGAAGAACTCGAGACAAGCTTGCTGGTGTTAAGTCCCAATACAATTTCGCAGTTTGAGATGTTCTTAGACTTTGTTGATGAGTTAAATGACGGGGTTGAGGACTCTGGTTTGTCTGATGAATTGCAAGTCGTTGCATTTCATCCTGAGTTTGAATTTGAAGGTGAATTAAAAAATGCTCGATCTCACTACACAAATCGTAGTCCTTACCCAATGATTCATTTGATCAGGCAAGAGTCTATGGCTAAGGCAATACTGGCTTATGGAGAGGACAAAACGGAAGATATTCCTCATCGAAATATTGATTTTCTTGAGTCGATGGATGAACAGACATTTGCGCAGATTAGGGGATATGTAGAGCTCAAATGAGAGCCAGATCTTGCATCAAGAGCTTTCAATCACGATTTGGCTTTTTCCGCTGTTTTTAGCTTCTGATAAATTCCGGTCAGCTTTTTTCCAGGCTGAATCAACGTTGTCCGTTTGNCTCACAACGGAGCCTCCGATCGACAAGGTTGTGTTTATAAACTCGCCATTACTTGTCATTATTTTTAGTTCAGAGAATTCTTTGAGTAGCCGGTCCGCATATATTTTTGCTTGGTTGATCGATGTGTTGACTAAAAGCACTGAAAATTCTTCGCCGCTCATTCTTCCTACGATGCTTCGTCGATAAATTTGATTATGCTTGTCAGCGATCAACTTGGATGTAAATTCTTCTCGTTGAGATCGTGATTTTAATAGTGTCCCAAATTCAGAAAGTATTTTATCTCCGGTCAAATGTCCGTAGCGATCGTTGAAAAATTTGAAATTATCAATATTTATCGAAAGCCATACAAGTTCATGCGGCTGAGTTTCCAGTTCATTTTTTACGGTAGCTAAGAACCCGCGGCGATTATAGATCCCAGTCAACTCATCGCGTTCGCTTAACGATTGGTATTTTTGGAATTCCCGATTAAGTTCTTCACTGGTTTCTTTAAGGAAGGTGTAGCGATGACTGAGTACTAATGATAGTAATGCGATCTTTATGGAAACGCC
>NZ_LWFI01001714.1:0-864 GCF_001635735.1 Oleiphilus sp. HI0067 | reverse complement strand
TTGCCAAACAAGGGTTTCTTTACCTATTGAATAAATTGTATTCTCAACCTATAAATAAAACAAAGTCATATTTTTTATAAATACGATTCCTAACAGGAATACGTGTTTGTATCACTTTATTTAACAAATACTATGGATATTGAAGCGCTTCTCGCATTTATAACGATCGTCAACGAAGGGTCTTTTTCTAAGGCAGCTAAGGTCATGCATATTACCCAGCCCGCCATATCGAAACGGATTCAAAACTTAGAAGGCCGGCTTGATGTAAAACTCTTCGAGCGACTACAACGCGAGATCACCCTGACTGATGCAGGCAAAGCATTACTGCCACACGCCTTACACATCTTGCACAACTTCGACAACGCAAAACAGGCAGTACGAGATACAAGTGGTGAAGTAAAAGGCGACTTAAGAATTGTGGCAAGTCACCATATTGGATTGCATCGGTTACCTTTGATATTGCGCGAGTTCTCCAAACGGCACCCTTTAGTTGATTTGCACCTGAATTTTCTCGACTCCGAAAGTGCTTATGCCCTGCTTCAAGAAAACAACGCCGATATCGCTTTTATAACGATTCCAGAACAACGTCGGGAACATGTCATAACGCATTTGGTTTGGGATGACCCGATGGCCTTTGTATGCGGACACCAGCATCCACTTGCTCAGTTAAAACGCGTCGGCCCAAAAGAGCTATCACAACATGATGCGATTCTTCCCTCAGAATCCACACTCACCTATCGAATCGTCGCCAAGGTGTTTGAAGAAAACCAACTTGAACTAAAAGCAAAGATACCAACCAACTACTTAGAAACCATGAAAATGATGGCCAGCGTTGGTATGGGCTGGTCGGTATTGCCAAAAACA
>NZ_LWFI01001713.1:0-734 GCF_001635735.1 Oleiphilus sp. HI0067 | reverse complement strand
CCAAACTTACGCGTTCTCGATGCATGCTCTGCTCCCGGCGGAAAAACATGCGCCATGCTCGAAGCTGAACCGTCATTAGACGTCACTGCCTTAGACCAAGATGCGAAACGCTTAGTGCGAGTCGAAGAAAATCTTGCTCGCTTGGGATTGAAGGCCAACACGATTGCAAGTTCTGCTGAAGATTTAACGCGTTGGTATGATAATCAACCCTTCGATCGTATTCTTCTCGATGCGCCATGTAGTGCAACAGGTGTGATTCGTAGGCACCCTGACATTAAATTACTGAGAGATCCATCAGACCTCAAGAAACTCGCAGAACTGCAGCTACACTTACTAACAAGTCTTTGGAAAACGCTCAAACCTGGTGGCAAGCTGGTCTATGCAACATGCTCAATTTTCCCGCAGGAAAATGCACGCATCATAGAACGCTTTTTAGCTTCAGAACCGAGTACGACCTTACTTCCCATTGAAAGCGATTGGGGAGAAGACACTGGATATGGCAAACAGCTATTTCCCTCAGAGCAAGGACACGATGGGTTCTTCTACGCTTTGTTAACAAAAGATACTAAGTAACGGCGTTTTACACGCAGCATACGCAATTTAGGCATGCACTGTTTATGAAAATCATTATTGTGGGCGCAGGACAAGTAGGCGGAACGCTTGCTGAAAACCTTGAGATTGAAGCCAACGATATCACCGTGATTGACCCTGACAATCAACGTTTATCTGAATTA
>NZ_LWFI01001712.1:0-594 GCF_001635735.1 Oleiphilus sp. HI0067 | reverse complement strand
CGAGCGTGATTTTTTTGAGGTGTGTGAATACGTCCGTATCGGGGTATTGAATTTATATGCTGAGTTCAATGAGCCTGAACCGCCAGCAGACACACTAGAAACAAACGAACCATCTCCGACTTTGCACTAGTAATTAGGAGCCTTCATGAGTATTCCTATTTCAGAATATGCCGAGCGCCGCAATGCGCTCGCCGAACACATGGGCGATAACGCGATTGCGATATTGCCCTCAGCCAAGCTGTTAACTCGAAACAATGACGCAGAATTTCCGTTTCGACAAGATAGTGATTTCTATTACCTCACTGGGTTTAATGAACCTGATGCTGTGCTAGCTCTTATTCCCGGGCGAGAACATGGTGAAGCTGTGTTGTTCTGCCGTGAAAGAGATCCAACAAAGGAAATGTGGGATGGCAAAATTCTTGGGCCAGATCGTGCGTTGGAAGAGCTTGGTGTGGACGATGCATTTCCGATCAGTGATATCGACGATATTTTGCCGGGGCTTATTGAAGGCCGAGACAAGGTCTTTTACGCCTTAGGTCGCGATGCTCAGTTTGATGCGCAAATGATGGAATGGGTGAATACCATTCGCAGCAA
>NZ_LWFI01001711.1:0-700 GCF_001635735.1 Oleiphilus sp. HI0067 | reverse complement strand
GAGCCCATGTAAGCGCGAAGCTTGGTACAGTACTTTTAGTCCATCTTTCTCAACATTGAGTCGGGCGGCTAGTTTGGTGACAACCTCTTCGAGTTGATGTGCAAATGCCCTCTGACCTGGTTGCTTCATATCTAGCAGGTTCAGAAAGCTTTCTTCCATTAACAGATAGGCATCTACAGTTGCTTGTTTGTTTTGTTGGTTTTCCTGCGATTGTTCAGCGAGTTCTCGCTCGATGCCTTCTTTTGATTCAGACACCTCATCATGCATTTTCTTAAGTGTATGCAAGGCACGATTTTTCATTTTCTCTTTATTACGGCGTGCCAGCGCATCTTCTGCTAAAGCTAGGAACTCTGTGTTATCCCAAGGTTTGCTTACGAATGCGAAAATCTCACCATCATTTATCGCACGTACCGTGTCTTCTTTATCTGCTTGCCCAGTTAGTAAAATCCTCGGTGCCGCAGGAACAATGCTTTTTGCTTGCGATAAAAACTCGGCCCCATCCATCCCAGGCATCCGCATGTCACTGATAATGAGATCTGGCCTTAGATCTTTCAGTACTTCGACGGCTCTCTCTCCTGAGTCAAAGGTGTGCACTTCAAACGGGGATTTCCGAAAAACGCGTTTCATTGAATTGAGCACATCTTGCTCGTCGTCAACTATAACGATGATATGCTTATCGCTCACTAATATTCCTCCAAAT
>NZ_LWFI01001710.1:0-778 GCF_001635735.1 Oleiphilus sp. HI0067 | reverse complement strand
ATGTTAATGGGTCAATGTCGGTTGTTTTGCCAAACTCTAACGACCCACTAGTTGCACCCGCATCGACCTTCACAATGCCAAGCTTCTCTGCTTGGAGTTTCAATTCTGTCTGACGTAATAAGTTTTTGCTCGGTTCGGGTAACAAACCAAAGCGATCGATCATTTCGATTTGCAAGTCTTTCAATTCGTCATTGTTTTTACAGCTAGAGATGCGTTTGTAGAGCACAAGTCGTGAATGCACGTCAGGCAAGTAATCATCTGGTATCAATGCAGGTATTCGAAGATTTACCTCTGTACCATGCATCGCTTCTTCTATATTAAGCTCTTTGCCATCTTGAAGTGATTGAACAGCCTGCTCTAGAAGCTCCATGTACAGAGAGAAGCCAACACTTTGAATTTGCCCGCTTTGCTCTTCGCCCAGCAATTCACCTGCGCCTCTTATCTCTAAGTCGTGCGTTGCTAGCATAAAGCCAGAGCCCAATTCTTGAGCTGCTGTAATCGCTTCTAAACGTTTTTCAGCATCGCGAGTCAGTCGTTTTTCTGCTGGCGTCAATAAATATGCATAAGCCTGATGATGAGATCGACCTACGCGCCCGCGCAATTGATGAAGTTGAGCTAGGCCAAACTTATCTGAGCGGTCGATGATTATGGTGTTTGCATTTGGAATATCGATGCCCGTTTCAATGATTGTTGAGGAAACGAGAACATTGAAGCGTTGGTGGTAGAAGTCTGACATTGCTTGCTCAAGCTCGCGCTCACGCATTTGCCCATGTGCGAA
>NZ_LWFI01001709.1:0-22947 GCF_001635735.1 Oleiphilus sp. HI0067 | reverse complement strand
GATCAAACAGGAGACATANTANATAAGCTGACAATAACGATACTAATAAATTCCGATATGTCGAACGTCTATACGATAATCAAGCTACTAGCGTTAACGCTAATCATTAGTGGCTGCGCAACAAGTTTTGATCGAACCAATATTCGCCCTGGTGAACGGGTATATGGCCCCGCGGTTTCAGTCGTTGTACCCACAGAAAAGTCTTGGTTTGCTGTCGATTACGGTACAGGAAACCGAATCAAATTAAGTCAACTCAACTATGACGACAGTTACTCGTTGAAGGTTGCGGTGAATAGAGGGCCAGCTTTCGGAATGTTTGAATCAGCGCAAGCGCATCTCTCAGCCTATCGTGAAAATGTGAATGACGACGCGGTTGAAGGGCTGATTGTTCACGGTCGAGATTCTTGGGCTGCTGAAGAATACGGTAATAAATGTATCACCTATGCAGAACAATTAGAAGATTGGCGTGGTCGCAATAATGCAGGCCCTGCTCTCGTTGATGTATATGGTTTGGTCTGCCCGCATCGTGGCTTGCCAAATATTTTGGTCAACGTTGAATTATCACGACGTTATGAAGTGAACGCCCCAAGGATTAACGTTCAAAACTATGCAGAACAAGTGTTTAAATCAATTGAGTACGCTGGGGTCGACTAAAGCATCTTAAGCCTTATAATGCTGCGGTTTATAGAAAAAACCGCTTAATATTAAAAGGGTGTATGCATGCTTCATACGATTAATGTTCTGAACTCCACATTTGCATCTATTGCTCGCTCTTGGCGAGGAACATCTAGTACGAAAGAGCATTATCAGCCCGAAAAACCGATTATCCTGTTTGATCGTGAAGGCGATCCGGAATGCCGTCTTGTTCGAGAAACGCTTACCGCGCTCAATCTTGATGTCACCATCATGCCCTGTCCAATCGGTGGAGAAAACATCAAACGGCTTCGTCGAGATTCAGGCACTGATCAAGTACCTGTTCTGTACGACACAAATGTCGAAGAAAGTAGAAAAGGTGCATCCGATATTATTCAGTACCTTTTTAAGCAATATAAAGGTGTAGACGCACCATCACGCACACAAATCACACCTCAACAAATGCGTCGATCAAAGCTTTCTTCTTTAATACGGCTAAATGCTGGAATTAAAGCTAAGCCCTCGAAGTCCACACAACAGCCGTTAACACTTTATAGTTTCGAATCGAGCCCATTTTCTCGCATAGTCAGAGAAAGACTGTGCGAACTAGAATTGCCTTATCAATTGATTAATCTTGGTAAGCAGCAAAAAGAGGATATGGGCCCTGCTAAATTTCGTTTTCATCGCGGTGAATACCGCCCTGTTCCAGAATCAAAACGTGAGGCATTTTTAGAAAAATGGGGCAACGTTCAGGTCCCATTTCTTGTCGACCCCAATACAGATACAAACCTTTTTGAATCTGCAAAGATTGTCGATTATTTAAATCAGCAATACGCGAAGTAACTCTATTTTTATTGCTCTAACTTTTTAATTGCTCCAAGGCATCAATGAAAAACATTCTGGTCAACTCAGATCTTTTTAGTGACTCAACGTCACAAGCTAATCGTATCGCTTGCTACCAAAACGCCAAGCCCTATCTGATTAGCGAAATCATTCAAAACAAGCAAAAAAGCCTGACCTTAGTCATTACCAATGATATGCAAGAAGCAAACGCCTTGGTGAAGGCCTTGGAATTTTTAGGCGACGAAAGTGAAAGCGGTAAGGCATTTATTCTTCCAGACTGGGAGACCTTACCCTATGACAATTTTTCTCCCCACGAAGACATTATTTCTCAGCGTCTATCGACCTTAGCGGCGTTGCGCAGTATGCAAAATGGCGTATTGGTAGTGCCTGTTCAGACCCTGCTTCAGCGCTTGCCGCCCGTTGACTTCATTGCCGCTAATTCGCTGTCTTTGCAAATAGATGGTCGGTTTAATCCCGATGATTACCGACGCTCGCTCGAGCAGGTTGGCTACCGCCATGTCGATACCGTCTATGAGCACGGTGAGTATGCAGTTCGTGGTTCAATATTTGATGTCTACCCAATGGGTAGCGAATTTCCAATTCGTATAGAGTTATTTGACGACGAAATTGAAAGCCTTCGAAGTTTCGATCCAGAAACGCAAAGATCCAAAGAAAAGCTAAAGAGTATCGAACTACTGCCTGCGCACGAATTTCCGTGGGACAGAGCTTCTAGGCTTGCATTTCGTAATCGTTGGCTAGACCAGTTCGATGAGAAAAGCTTCAGCGCGCCAATACTACGCGACATCAAAGAAGGCATTAAACCGCACGGCATTGAGTACTATGCACCTTTGTTTTTTGAATCGATGGCTTCGCTATTTGAGTATTTACCTTATAGCACACAGCTAATCTTTAACGCAGGCTTTGACGATACTTTAAAAGCTGTGTGGGCCGAGATTAACGAACGCTATGAAGATAGGCGCCACGATGTTCAGCAACCTATCCTAGCGCCTCATACGCTGTTTCTTGCTGCGGATGAATGTTTTAGTGAAATCAACAAGCTTCAACGTATTGAGCTCGATACAAACAACACCCGTTCAGATCATGGGTTTGTTGCTAACGCGAAAGATCTTCCTGATCTGACGATTGATGATCGTTTGGACATTCCTGCTTTTCGAATAAAAGAATTTCAGAAAGACTTTCCGGGGAAATTAATCGTTATTTCGGAAAGCGCCGGTCGCAGAGAGTCATTACAAGATTTGTTTAAAGATCATCAAATTGAATTTGATCATTCGCAAACATGGCAAGATACCTGTGATTCGGATTCTAGCGGCCTATCTCTCGTCGTAGGTCCAATTGAGTCAGGGTTTATTCTTGGTGACGATTCGATGGCAGTTGTAACGGAAACCGAGCTTTTCGGTCAACTCGTTCGCCAAACCTATAAGCGGCGCACCTCAGCAGAGTCCCAAGATAACTTTGTGAAAAGTCTTACAGAGCTACGCTTAGGTGCGCCAGTAGTTCATATTGATCACGGCGTTGGGCGTTACAAGGGCCTCGAAACAATCACTGTTGACGGAATGACAGATGAGTTTCTTACGCTCGAATACGATAGTGGCTCAAAGCTTTACGTACCAATTGCGTCATTAAATTTAATTTCTAGGTATAGTGGTACAGATGAGTCACTCGCACCATTACACAAACTTGGAACAGATCGCTGGAGCACGACTAAGCAAAAAGCTCTAGAGAAAATACGCGACACTGCAGCTGAGTTACTCGAAGTCTACGCAAAGCGCGCAGCAAAAAAAGGCTTCAAATACAGTCACCCGAAACAAGCCTATCGCGCCTTTTGCGCAGGCTTTCCTTTTGAAGAAACTCCGGACCAAGCAGTTGCAATCAACGCTGTAGTTCAGGATATGACTAAAGATCAGCCTATGGATCGATTGGTCTGTGGGGATGTCGGCTTTGGCAAAACCGAGGTCGCAATGCGTGCTGCATTCATCGCGAGTTACTCTAGCAAGCAGGTCGCTGTTTTAGTCCCTACTACTCTGCTCGCACAACAGCATTATCAAAGTTTTCTAGATCGGTTTGCAGATACGGCAGTAAATGTAGAGCTGATTTCTCGTTTTAAAACTGCAAAAGAACAAGGCAAAGTTTTGGAGCGTGTTGAATCTGGTGAAGTCGATATCCTCGTCGGCACGCATAAGCTGATTCAAGGAAACATTAAATTTAAGAACTTGGGCTTACTAATCATCGATGAAGAGCACAGGTTCGGGGTGCAACAAAAAGAGAAACTCAAAGCTCTACGTGCCGAAGTAGATATACTCACATTAACGGCAACCCCAATTCCGCGAACATTGAATATGGCGATGGGTGGTGTGCGTGATTTATCGATTATCGCAACACCACCAGCCAAACGTTTATCAGTTAAGACCTTCGTAAGGCAAAAGCAAGATGCTTTGATACGTGAATCTGTACTGCGTGAAATACTGCGCGGCGGCCAAGTCTATTACTTATTCAATGATGTCAAGAATATCGAAAAAGAAGTCGAGTTCTTGCAAAAACTCATACCTGAATCTCGTGTTGGTTTCGCACATGGGCAAATGCGTGAGCGCGAGCTTGAGCAAGCAATGTCAGACTTCTACCACCAACGCTTCAATGTTCTCGTTTCCTCAACAATCATTGAAACGGGCATCGATATTCCAAATGCAAACACCATAATCATCGACCGCTCAGATAAGTTTGGCCTAGCTCAACTTCATCAATTGCGCGGGCGCGTAGGTCGATCTCATCATCAGGCTTATGCATATTTATTGACGCCAGCAGAAAAACGACTGACTCGCGATGCTGAAAAACGTTTAGAAGCGATTACAGCAGCTCAAGAATTGGGCTCTGGCTTTATGCTAGCAACGCACGACTTAGAGATAAGAGGCGCAGGTGAATTGCTGGGCGAAGAGCAAAGCGGGCAAATTCAAAGTGTTGGCTTCTCTCTGTACATGGAGCTTCTAGAGCAGGCTGTTCAATCACTTCAAGATGGCAAAGAGCTTAATATAGAAGAAGCGATGCATGGTACAGAGGTAAATCTTCGAATACCTGCATTGATACCAGATGATTACTTGCCTGACGTGCATTCACGACTTGTGCTCTACAAACGCATCTCTAGCTGTAAAAACAATGACGAATTGAAAGACTTGCAAATCGAAATGATCGATCGCTTTGGTTTGTTACCCGAACCGAGCAAAAACTTATTACGTCAGACAGAATTGAAACTCCAAGCAGAGAAGCTTGGCATTGTGAAGGTCGATGCGGGTGCAACTAGTGGGTCGTTAGAGTTTGGCAAAACAACCGACATTGACCCATTAACATTGGTTCAGCTCGTTCAAAAATCTCCGCATATATATCGCCTCGAAGGCGCGAGTAAGTTACGATTTGAGCTTAAAGCAACTACAGCCGACCAGAAGATTGAAGAAATCAAATCGCTGCTTAAGACATTGGCGCAACCGGCGCATAATCGCTAAGGATATATTTTGAGTTTACGTATTGGGTTACCATTCAAAGCACTGTTATGCGCTACGACCTTTATCCTCAGCAGCCCCATGTTCGCTGAAGAAGCTCCCCTAGACCACGACGCTATCGAAAAACCTATCGATAGATATCAAATTGAGTTTGTATTATTCAAGCAACAAAACCCTGATCTTGAGGTTTTGGTTTTTGAGAAAGTGCGAACGCCAATTGAACCTAGCAGCTCTAATAATTTCTTGTACGAGTATCTTGATTCTTCGCTAACCGCAACTCAACTACTACAGCCTCAGAAAGAAGATCAACGCCTTATTGATATTCCACGCCAGTTTGATGAGAAAGGCATTGATATTTTAGCTAGAGGCGCATGGCAACAAGAGATCGATAACGACACTAGAACACTTCCTATTATTTTGACGGGCTCTAATATCGACTTGGAAGAAACAACAGATTCGTCTGGAAATAACGATGCAAAACAGATGTTCGGATTTGAAGAATTTTACGGCGAACTTACTATCCGTCGATCGCGATATATGCACGCCGAGATCGATCTAGATTACATGTTTAAGCGGCCAGTCTCTTACTACTCATTAATCGACTACCTTCAAGATCCTTTCCCGAAGGCTTCATTTTTTCAATTGCTATTCATCTCAGATGAAGATCTAGTTAGTGGCGGCGTGCAAGAAGATAACGGTGAAATTGTTATTAAGTCTTTTAACTTCAATCAAAGTAGGCGAATCAAAAACAATGAGATTCACTATTTAGATCACCCCTACTTAGGCCTGATCGTCACTATTTCAAAATTGAAGCTTCCGGAATATCCATAATGGCGATGATATGGGTTGATGCCGACGCCTGCCCAAAGGCAATAAAAGAAATTCTACTTCGTGCGTCGAAGCGAACCGGCATTGAGATTACATTCGTAGCAAATCATCATATCCCGATTCCCTCAGGTTATCCGCAGGTTAAAAGCGTCACAGTTTCGACTGGATTTGACGTGGCAGACGATCTGATTGAAGAACAATCTGAACCTAATGATTTGGTGATTACTCAAGATATTCCATTGGCTGACGCGGTGCTTACTAAGGGCGCAAAAGTCATTAATACTCGGGGACAAAGCCTGACCAAGGAAAATATTAAGCAGCGCTTAAATATGAGAGATTTTCTAGAGATGATGCGTTCAAGCGGAGTTCAAACGGGAGGTCCAAAAGCGCTATGTCCTCGAGAAATACAGGATTTCGCTAATGTCTTAGATAGATGGCTAGCGAAGATCCCAAAGTAAGGGAGCGGCCATCTACAGTCGATTAAACAGGCATTAGGTTGTAGATAGGTACTGACTTAAAATAGCCTCAACAGATTTTATACCTGACTCTAAAGCCTCCCTGATTTCTTCCATCGTTATGGCTTCTAAGCCATGTAACCCAGCAGCCCAATTTACACTCACAGCAAGGCAGGCGTAATTTAATTCAAGCTCAATCGCGAGCGACGCTTCAGGCATACCAGTCATGCCGATCATGTCACCACCATCTTGCTTGATTCGCATCACCTCTGCTGCACTTTCGAGACGAGGGCCGTTAGTAGCGGCATACACCCCGCAAGGTAAGATATCGATGTTCTGATCGCGAGCAGCGGTGATTAAACCCTTTCTGATCGACTGTGTGTAAGGTTCAGTAAAGTCGATATGACCAAGTTTACCGTCACTACCATCATATATCGTATGTTCCCTTCCCCATGTGTAATCAATAATTTGATCTGGCACTGCCAGCGCCTTGGGTGGCATATGACTATGTATCCCGCCAACCGCGTTGATGGCTATAACATCTTTAACGCCTAGCTGCATTAAAGCATGCATGTTTGCACGATAGTTAATCTTATGTGGAGGAATGTTATGTGGTTGCCCGTGACGAGCTAAAAAAACAATATCTTTTCCTGCGAGGGTTCCTTTTTGAAATATTCCACTCGGCGCACCGTATGGAGTATCAAGATTGCAGTCTTCTTTTAGCTCAAAGTTACCAAGTTGGTTTAAGCCGGTTCCACCAATAATTGCGTGCATATTAACCTTCGTTTGTACGCTGAGACGGCATCAACTGCAAACCGCTTGAAGTAAGTTCTGGAAGGTGGACTGTCGATGTAGGGAATGCGAACTCGGCGCCCTCACCTTCAATAATGTTTATAACTTGAACAAGAACATCTTGCTTCACTGAATGATACTCAATCCAGTCAGTCGTCTTCGTAAACGTATAGATAAAGAAGTCGAGAGATGACGCGCCAAACGAGTCAAAATTTACAATTAATGTTTGCTTAGTATCGATATCAGGATGCTTCTTAAGCATCGCCTTAACCTTAGCAACAATGTTCTCGAGCTGATCAGAGTCGTCATAACGGACGCCAATTTTTTCATAGATTCGACGGTGACTCATACGTGATGGGTTTTGTACTGAAATATTTGCGAATGCCTGGTTTGGTACGTATAGCGGTCGCTTATCAAAGGTTCGAATTGTCGTTAAACGCCAACCGATTTTCTCTACGGTACCTTCAATTTCTTGATCAGGAGAGCGAATCCATTCGCCAACTTTGAACGGTCTGTCCAAATAGATCATCAGCCCGCCGAAGAAGTTCGCTAGCAAGTCTTTCGCCGCAAAACCAACAGCAATGCCGCCAATACCACCAAAGGCTAATACACCACTAATACTGAAACCTAATGTCTGTAAAACAACGAGAACTGCAGTGATAATAATCGAAGCCCGAAGAAGTTTACCCAATGCGTGCACAGTAGTTTCATCGATAGGCTCCTCAACTCTATCTGGATCGATAAGCAAGGTTTCTGTTTGCGCAATAAACCCTACTACGAACCAAGTTAGACAGAAGATAACCCCGATACGCTGAATTGGCTCAACAAAATCGAAAACAACTACGTTTGAGTATTGATCGGCAGTATATGCCGCCATGGAAAGGCCGACGATCCAGATACCAAGGGACACAGGACGTCTTGCTGCGTGTAGTAATGCATCGTCCCATAAATTCTCCGTCTTGGTGAACTGGATTTCGACTCGTTTGAATATCCGTTTTGAAATATAACTTGCTAATGCTGTGAGTACGACAACAGCGAAAATTTCAATGACACTACGCACACCGGAATTCGTATATCCAAGGTCGGCTAGAAACTGATTACTAGACTCCAGAAAATCCATTTAGCTTACACCTTATTATTTATATTCTTGACGATTTCTTGAGCATTCTGCCAACGCACAGACCCTATTAGAGTGGATCGATTTTCAACAATACGCTTACGCATCTTATTAATACGCGTGCGTGAAACATCAGAGTAATCTGACAAATCAGCTTCTAACACAATCTGCTCAGCCGCTTCTGAGTTATTACACACTAAGATCATATCGCACCCTGCCTGAAGAGCTGCCTTAGCACGATCTAAAAATGAGCCTGCAACACTAGCGCCTTCCATCGTAAGATCATCGCTAAAGACAACACCATCAAAGTGTAGCTCCTGTCTCAAAATTTGCTGTATCCATGTTTTTGAGAAACCAGCTGGTTCGGGGGAGACTGACGGATAAATTACGTGCGCAGGCATAACTGCATCCATTCCGTCCTGCGCTAGATCAGCAAAGACTTTTAAGTCACGCGCAAAAACATCATCTTTCGAACGCTCATCGATTGGTATTGCAACATGGGAGTCAGCAGCGACCGCTCCATGCCCAGGAAAATGTTTACCCGTCGTAGCCATACCTGCATCGTGCATCCCCTCCATAAATGCTTTGGCAAGAACAGACAAAACATGAGGATCTGACGAAAAAGAACGATCACCTATGACTGCCGAGATGCCATCGTCGATATCTAGTACTGGCGCAAAACTTATATCAATATCTATGTCTATTAATTCGCTTGCCATTAACCAGCCAAGTTCACGAGCATATGAAAGTCCACGTTCTGGTTCAACAGAATAAAGTTCACCTAGTCTCGCCATTGGCGGTATATGCGTAAACCCATCACGAAATCGCTGTACTCGTCCACCTTCATGATCCACAGCAATTAAGATATTCGGGCGCGCGTCACGGATTTCGTTAACGAGCGTGACAAGCTGCGACTTAGAATCAAAGTTACGTGTAAATAGAATTAATCCGCCTACTTGCGTATTTTGTATCAACTGAGTTTCGCGATCGGAGAGTTGCAAGCCTTCGATGTCTAACATCACTGGGCCGAGTGGGGTCTGATTCATAGTCGTATTAATTCTGTATCTGTACTTGTGTATAAATTGGAGTCTGATCAAACAATGTAATTACATCATCACAACGCATCCGAATGCACCCATGTGACAACGGCTGATCAATTGGCTCTTGATCAGGAGTACCGTGGATATAAATATAACGATTCTTGCTATCAACCTCTCCTAGACGGTTGAAGCCTGGCTCGCAGCCGCTCAACCATAGTATGCGTGACAATATCCAGTCTTCATTAGGTTCAGCTAGATATCGAGCTTCAGTAAATGACTTTATTTGTGGGGTTCGCGCCTTAAACACCGTATCGCGGGAAAGCTGGTGACCGATTTTGTGCTTAACAATGTGATATCCGAGCGGGGTACAAAAAGAACCTTCAAGTTGACCGCTGCCATTCTTCGCAGTAGAGACTGGATAAACTGTGCGGTTTCCGTGTAAGTCAAAACTATGAAGTTCTTGCTTGGATAGAAATATGAGAATGCGTTGAATCATTTAGCTAACCTCTTAAAGCCGAAAAAAGATTAGCAATACAACAAGATCTAATCGAGTTAATTAACGTCCATTGCTGGAGCGGTTATCCCCGCCAACATATATGGAACAATTAGATCAACGATTTCCTCAGGATTAGCCTTCGCGTCTTTACTATTTTCTAGAATTTCAGTTAATGGCTGAATGCTCGACATCGTAAATGCGATCGAGCCCAAAGTGAATTGTGTACGCCAAAAACGCTCTTTAGTGCTTAGCTCTGGCGTACTCAAACGGACAAGTTCTAGAAAGAGTCTAAATGTCTTAGCGTACTCTTGCTCTAAGTAAAGACGCAGGTGCCCTTGCGATTGAGTATATGCCAAGCCCATTAAGCGCATAAATACCGCAACACCATTTTCGTGACTGCTAGGAATCTTTAGCAGGCTATGCATGTACAGTTTTAAGATATCCTCTAGGCTAGGAATATTATCCTTCCCCCAGCCATGTTCTTTTGAGGTATCTTCCATAATCTTACTGAGAGGACCAAGAAAGCGAGAAAAAACAGCCTGAATCAACGCGTTCTTTGAGCCAAAGTGATAGTTTACAGCCGCTAAGTTGACGTTAGCCTTGCTAGTAATCATTCTTAAGGACGTTTCAGAGAAACCTTTTTCGGCGAAAAGGAGTTCAGCAGCATCTAAGATTTTGTCAACGGTTTCTAATTGAGGCATTTAAGATAATCTATTCTAAACAACTGTTTCAAACATACGTTTGACCACGCAAGCTGTCAAGAATTGCCTTGTTAATTTGTCTAAGGTGACAAATTAATTTCCCCGCCCTCGCTCAAATAAATCGTTTGCAGTTTTTTATAAGCGCGCTGTGCTTCAACGACGAACTGCGCATAGAGGCGAAAATGGCGTGGGCTGCTCAACACACGATGAAGCTGATTAGCTTTTGAATATTGGATTAGAACGTTAAATTGATTGTTATATAGATGTTGATTGTAACGACCGAGTGCTGAGCAACGCCAGGCTAAGCCACCCACACCCTCAAGAAATTGAACATGTGATCTTGCCTGGGACACCAAGAGGTTTCGTTTCGCCGCCAGCTCATAAAGTGTCGCTCTGCCAGTCACAATGCTTTGAAGACTAGTGAATGCCAATACACAACACAGCACAAAAACGCCGAAAGAGATCCCAGCAATTACTGGGTGAACGATGCCTGTCAACGCGACGATAAAGGCACCGAGCGAAACGCTCCCACCCATCAAAAAAATATCACGCATTTTCTTAGCTTGATCAAACTCCCAATTGTTCGGGTAATCATCAAGCGTTAAGGAAGGTATGCTCAACAGATTTACTCTTTCGCAACTTGCCAATAGCCTTTGTTGCATCGCTATATCGTGTTGAGTTGCTTCGTCTACAGGAGAGCTTAGTAATGTTTTAGGTCTATTCGTATTCGGATCATGCGAACTATAACTTGCAGAAGCATCTCCACTGCGGCTCTTAGTTTCGCCTAGTGGTGGGTTTTGACCATGCGCTTTATCAGGAATATCTTTTTTTCTATCAGGGTTGCTAGCCAACGAAGAAACATCATCTCGAGTACTTGCACGACCCTCTCCATGATTAACTTTAGACAAGCGATAAATCCTTCTGTAAATTTGCCAATGTTATCGGCGTAACCGACAAAAACTTTAGCAAATTAACGCGATTTGAGAGGACTGATGTTTACAGGAATCGTACAAGGCAAAGCCAAGATTATAGATATAGAAAACTTTGAAGGTTTGAAACGCTTTAAGGTTGAGTTTCCCACTGACGCACTAAAAGGGCTTCAACAAGGAGCAAGTATTGCTCTTAACGGCGTATGCCTAACAGTAACCGAATACTCTATAACAAGCTCAATTGCAAAGTTTGATGTGATGATCGAAACATTGTCCGTTACAAATCTTAATATGCTTAACATATCAGATAGCGTTAACTATGAACGCGCTGCCACCTTTGGAAAGGAGATCGGCGGGCACGTGATGTCTGGCCACATCTCAGACACAGTCACTCTTGTTAAGCGCATAGAAACGGAAACCAATTGCGAGCTAGTATTTAGCATCTCAGATAAGCTACAAAAATACGTTTTGCCAAAAGGTTTCGTTGGCCTTAATGGATGTAGTTTAACTATTGGATCAGGAGTAACGGATCAGTTTAGCGTCTATTTGATACCTGAAACGCTTAATATGACGACCTTTGGAACGATGTCCGAAGGGGACATAGTAAACTTAGAGATCGACCCTCAAACTCAAGCAATAGTCGATACGGTAGAGAGATACTTGAAAAGGGGTCAATAATTGATCCCTTTTTCTAATGCGCAGAAATTGTAAGGTTTGTACCTTCGATTACAAAGTCAGTAAAGTACACTTCTCCAATACTTTGCTCAGTTCTCCCAAACTGTATGTGAGGAATATCCCAGTCCCAGCGAACGTTAATGTCGTAAATGGATACGCCGTCGACACCAATATCCTGAATATTCGTCAGACTTCCACTGCTAGCATACTGAGTCAATTTATCGTATTCAGGAATAATATCCATCACAGCGCCAATCTTTTTCTCAACACTTGCATAACCAAAGTAGCCTAACGTGTCGGCACCACGTTCGTTATGAATTCGCATATCGCGAATAGTTAAATAAGGATTTTTGGCTTGTTGAGGGACGGCAGGGTTTTGAACATTGTTGGTGCTATCTACGTCTAAATCTTCAACTCTAAATTTGGTATCGATGTAAATATGAGAATCACCTAATCTGACTCCGTCAGGTTCGCCTTCTTCGTCAGTTTGTGAAAAACCATTGCCGTTATTCGTGATCAAAATATCAACATACCCAAGATATGCTTCTATAGTGAGATTACGAGTCAATACAGTCTCAACGTCACCATCCGATGAACGAATACCAAATTCACCTTGAGTCACCTTAAGGTCAATGGCGTTCTTCATTTTGTCTAAATTGTCTGCATAGTCAGCAGGGGTATTCGCAAGTGTAGTGCTCGAAAAGTCAATCAAGCCATAGTCAGTCGCGCTCACATGGATTAATAGGTCGCCATCGTCTAGATTTTTACCTATTTCACCAGTCACCGAATCTTTATATTCATTGATAGCCCAAGCAACATCGTCTTCATTTGGGTCCAAAAAACCTAGCTCTGCCCACTGAGCATATTCCGAAAAGCCCATAGCTAGTCGTTCATTTGGCCCCGAGATATCAACTGTAGCCCTGATATTATCGACCAAGCCTCCGTCGATACCTTCAAAAGCTAAGTCCCTCATGAAGATGCTACCGGCGTCTACATATTCGAATTCCGCGATTGTGTACTTAGTTTCGATATCAATGGTCAAGCCCGCCTGACCACGAATATCTTGCATTTCCTCATTTTCAAGTGCTCTGAGTTCAGCGAAAGAAAATAGCGGAAGAGCACTCGTTAGCGCACAGGTAAAAGGAACTAGCAATTTTCGGAATGTCGTGCTGATCGACATGACGGACTACTCTGCTGTTAGGTTGTTTTTATTAGATAGCTCATATCGAGCAAGCGTGTTACAAACTTTAACATTAAAAAGTGTATTTTTTCTACGCTATAAAACGCAAACTGAGACCATGCGTGATGCAAGTCTCAGTTTGAAATGGGATAAATAGTTTCAAAATTGACCTATATCAATTTAGGCTGGACGCAGCATTCCTTTATCCTGAATAAAGCTGATGATTTCATCTAGCCCATGCTTGGCATTCATGTTTGTAAAAATAAAAGGTTTATCTCCGCGTTGAGCTTTGGCATCGCGGTCCATTACCTCTAGTGAAGCATTTACCTGCTCTGCGACATCGATTTTATTGATAATCAATAAATCAGATTTCGTAATGCCCGGACCACCTTTACGTGGAATTTTATCCCCAGCACAAACGTCGATTACATAAATAGTTAGATCGGATAACTCTGGACTGAATGTCGCACTCAGGTTATCGCCACCGCTTTCAACGAAAACAAGTTCCAAGCCTTCATGCTTATCTTGTAATTCATCGATCGCAGCAAGATTCATTGAAGCGTCTTCGCGGATTGCGGTATGCGGACAACCACCAGTCTCAACGCCCATAATCCTATCTTCGTCTAGCGCTTCATGACGTAATAAAAACTGAGCGTCTTCTTTCGTATAGATGTCGTTTGTTACGACTGCCATGTTGTAACGATGACGTAACTCTGAACAAAGGTTTTTTAATAAGGCCGTTTTGCCTGAGCCAACAGGCCCTCCGATTCCAACACGCAAACACTGTGTGGTCATGTTAACTCCTAAATAATCTTGAATATTGGGTTTCGTGCAGCGCACTAAAAATAACTTGCCCAGGCAAGGAGCCATATACTTCGCCCTCACCCGCAGAAATAGATCTTTCGATAAGCTCTCGAGACTCAAGTAATATAGACTGCGCGTCAGTCTGGCCAAGAGGGATAGCCTTACAAGCAACTGCGGCCTGGTTTTCTAACCAACTCCAGAGAAAGGCCACCTTAAGCTCATCAATGGACAAACCTAAACCTTTTGCAGCATACGCGTACGCAGCTAGGAAACTTGGTTTCGAAGGCATTGCTACAGGCAAACTCGTAATAGCGTCTTGAGTGCGGATCAAACGCCGAAGACTTTGCCCAAGATTAAGCTCCTCGCTATACAGTTCACTTGTTTCACGACTAGCGAAAACGAGCTCATTCAAATCTTCAAATTCGCTCTGATCTTCGTTTTCCAAAGCGTGATATAACTTACTTAGCAAAGGAATATCGAGCTGACAAAGACCGAGTCGAATATAATCAAAACACCAAGCGCGCAAGCTTTCACGATCACTCACTCGCTCCGTCTCAATGACTTTCTCAAGCCCCTGAGAATAGGCAAACGACCCTATGGGGAGAGTCGGGCTAGCCAAATACAGTAAGCCGATCATTTTAATATTACTCTCTTAATGATGGTGATGATGGCCACCGGCGTAGGCGCCTGACTCAGGGTCAAACCCAGCTTCTACAGTCTTCGTAGATAGCCCGAGCTGCTGCATCATTTCTTCTAATATGTAATCAGGCCGCATACGCAGGCTTAATTTATCGATTTGAATAGGCACATGTCGATTGCCCAAGTGATAACAGCATTTGCTGAAAACCAACCAATCGTCACATGATCCTTCGATCAAGTTCTCTTTGGCAGATTGAACAAGAACGAGTTCACCATCTTTCGTCTCGAGAATATCGCCATTTCTCAGGGCTTTGCCGCGCTCTAAAAATAGGCCGATATCCTGCCCAGCGGTTGTTACCGCTTTTAATCGTCCTTTAGATCTTTGATCGTAATCAAGTACGACTGTATGCGTGATCTCGCGAGTAAGTTCACCGTGATGATGGTGCTTTTTATCTACTTTTAACATTTGTAATTATTTAATACCTAAAATAAGAAAAAGCGCTGAGCCAAAGGTAATTCAGCTAAGGGCTCACAATGCAGCAAAACTCCATCCGCTCGCACTTCATAATTCTGTGGATCTACTTCTACGACTGGCATTTCAGCGTTATGAATCATATCTTGCTTTTTAACTGTACGAACCGATTTACATGGCTCTAGGCGACGCGCTAAACCGTACTTTTCTTTTATGTTCGCATCGTATGCGGCCTGAGATACAAAAGTTACGCTCGTTGCATTAACGGATCGCCCCATTGCGGCAAACATTGGGCGATAATGCACTGGCTGCGGCGTTGGAATCGAAGCGTTCGGGTCACCCATTGGTGCTGCGGCAATCGCTCCACCTTTCAGAATCAAGCTAGGCTTGGTCGCGAAAAACGCCGGCTTCCACAAGACCAAGTCAGCAAGCTTACCCACTTCAATGCTACCGACCTCATGCGCAATACCATGCGTAATTGCTGGATTAATCGTATATTTGGTGATGTATCGTTTCGCTCGAAAGTTATCGCAACCTAGGTCCTGATCTTCCTTAAGCAAACCTCTCTGAACTTTCATTTTATGTGCAGTTTGCCAAGTTCGACTAATCACTTCACCGACACGACCCATCGCTTGAGAGTCTGATGCGATCATAGAAAACGCACCTAGGTCATGCAAAATATCCTCAGCGGCAATGGTTTCTTTACGAATACGCGAATCAGCAAATGCAACGTCTTCTGGAATATTAGGATCTAAGTGATGACACACCATCAACATATCTAAGTGTTCATCGATAGTGTTGATCGTATAAGGTCTTGTTGGATTCGTAGACGAAGGCAAAACGTTTTCATAGCCACACGCCTTGATAATATCTGGAGCATGACCACCGCCCGCCCCCTCAGTGTGATACGTATGAATGCCACGCCCTTTGAATGCAGCGATGGTATCTTCGACAAATCCGGATTCGTTCAAAGTGTCCGTATGGATAGCAACCTGAACGTCATATTCTTCTGCAACAGACAAACAGTTATCGATAGACTGCGGCGTAGTACCCCAATCCTCGTGTAGTTTAAGCCCAAATGCCCCAGCCTTGATCTGTTCAGCAATAGGTTCTGGCTGACTGACATTTCCCTTACCTAAGAACCCAAAGTTCATTGGAAGGTCGTCAGTACCTTTCATCATGCTTTCAATATGCCACGGACCAGGTGTACAAGTAGTTGCATTAGTACCCGTAGCAGGCCCTGTTCCTCCGCCGAGCATGGTTGTCGTACCAGACATTAATGCTTCTTCGACTTGTTGAGGACAAATGAAGTGAATGTGTGCATCAACAGCGCCAGCAGTTAGAATCTGCCCTTCGCCAGCAATAACTTCTGTCCCTGGGCCGACATTAATTGTGATACCTTCTTGTGTATCAGGATTGCCAGCTTTACCAATTGCCCAAATACGACCATTTTTTATCGCCACATCAGCTTTAACTATACCCCAATGATCAAGAACGAGCGCGTTAGTAATAACGGTATTGGCGACTTCATCAGATATAGCCTGACTTTGCCCCATACCATCACGAATGACCTTGCCGCCGCCAAACTTAACTTCATCGCCATATACCGTGTAATCTTTCTCAACTTCAATAATAATTTCGGTATCGCCTAGGCGGACTCGGTCACCAGTCGTGGGGCCAAACATATTGGCATAGGCTTCTCTTGAAATTTTACTCATTATAAATCTCCCTATACCTTACCCATCACATCACCACGGAAGCCATATATCTCTTTTTTACCGGCAAATTCCACTAGGTTAACAGTACGCGACTGACCTGGTTCAAATCTAACTGCAGTACCAGCTGGTATATCTAAGCGCTTCCCTTTAGCTTCGTTACGATCGAATTCAAGCGCCAAATTTGTCTCTGCAAAATGATAGTGAGAGCCAACTTGAATAGGTCTATCACCCGTATTGGCCACCTTAATCGCAGTAACGGGTCGACCAGCATTAAGCTCGATCTCGCCTTCTTTAATAAAATACTCACCAAGCTTCATGTTCGCTCCTAAACAATCGGGTTATGGACAGTAACAAGTTTCGTTCCATCAGGAAAAGTCGCTTCAACCTGTACTTCATGTAGTAGGTCAGCAATGCCATCCATCACATCGTTACTAGAAAGAATCTGGCGCCCTTCGCTCATCAACTCCGCGACCGTTTTACCGTCTCTGGCACCTTCCATAATCGCAGCAGAAATAAGTGCGACCGCCTCAGGGTAATTTAGCTTTACGCCTCGTGCGAGCCTACGCTCGGCAACGAGTGCAGCGGTAAAAATCAACAATTTGTCTTTTTCTCTCGGACTGAGTTCCATAGTAATTCCTTGTTAAGTCAGGTAAGCCATATTCTCGGCATAACTGGTTCTTGTTCTAGTACTGCTAAACGCAACCCTTGCCATACTTTTATAAATGCGTTTCTAAGCATCTCAATATCATCGCTGAGCGCCCTAATCATCAGTACGCCGTTACGCTGCGTTGCGGCCATGCGGAGTGTTTCATCATTAACGAGTAGCTCTCTCGCCTGCTCCGTCCAAGCGACATAATGTTCTATTTTCTTCGGTACGACGATAAACAAACTGCCCATATGAAGGTGCCCCATCATGCCGACTGGGCTAGATAGTATTGTTAGATCGTCATCCGTCTTAAATCCCTCATGTAAAACTAATTTGCCATCAATCTTAATTTGGAGAAGCTGGTCTAAGCTGCCGCTCTTAAAATGGTACCCACCATGAGGACGCCCGAAACTTAACATATCCCACGCAATAAATTTGGAAGATTTACTAAGATTAATTGACGTCGAAAGCTTGCCGTTTGCGCGATCGAATAAAATATTTTCTTGAGGAAGAAACTCCAAGGTCGCGTTATCGGCAACATTGAGTTCTATATTTTGAGTTTGAACAACGTTTTCTGAGTCTGCGCCATAAAGTTTGCCGGCAGAAGGCGTTGTAATAAAACTTTCCGCACCTTCGTTGACATCAACAGAAATATCGATTTTATCGCCACTTACCATCCCACCCGGGGGGTGAAGCAAGTAGGTGTGACATCGTCCTTGCTCGGGATAAAAAGGTCTCTGCACGCGCAAAGGCCCTTTAAAACGCATATCACTGACGATCGTTCTGTTACTTTTTAACGCATAAGATAAGTGAAGATTAGCCTCCCAAGCACGGTCTGAACCATAGCTTGAAAGGCCATCTAAAGGATTGTGGACTGCTGCATTCATCTTTCTTTAATTTAAACCGAAGCGAGCAGGTAGTTTATACCGTTAAGTACTCCCTAACCAAGTCATCATTTAATTCTTCTAAACCACCCATAGCCACTTTTCGGCCGCGATCCATGATTATGAAGTTATCTGATGTACGACGAACAAAAGGAAGCTTTTGCTCCACTAGAAGTACAGTAAGCCCAATATCCTTATTTAGTTTGCGAATGATATCGCCGATTTCCTGAACAATATTCGGTTGAATCCCTTCAGTAGGCTCATCCAAAATCAGTAGCTTTGGGTCGAGCACTAGCGCACGTCCAATAGCAAGCTGTTGTTGCTGGCCGCCACTTAAATCTCCGCCTCGTCGATGCTTCATGTCGTGCAGTACAGGGAAGAGTTCATAAATAAAGTCAGGAATTTGCTTCTTTTTATCCTTGCGGATTGGCAATCCAATTTGAAGGTTCTCTTCGACTGTAAGCATAGGAAATATCTGACGCCCTTGAGGTACATATCCAATTCCACTTGGCGCACGCTGCTCCGCACTCAAACTAGTTAAATCTTTATCTCCTAGCTTTATGCTCCCAGATGCTGGCTGGATAAGCCCCATTACGCAGTTAAGCAAGGTGGTTTTCCCAACACCATTGCGCCCCATCAGACAGGTGCACTTACCCTCTTCTATTTCAATATCGAGATCCCAAAGAGTATGACTTTCACCATAAAATTGGTTCAAATTCGAAATACTAAGCATCATTACTCTCCGAGATACACTTCTTTAACTTTAGGATTATTTTGAACTTCATCCATGGTCCCTTCGGCCAACACAGAACCTTGATGCAATACGGTCACGGTTCTCGCGATTGAACGCACAAAATCCATATCGTGTTCTACTACAACCACGGAATGCTTTCCTTCTAATGAAATCAAAAGCTCTGCCGTTCTATCCATCTCTTGGTGAGTCATTCCAGCTACAGGTTCATCAACCAACAATAATCTCGGTTTTTGCATAATAAGCATCCCAATCTCAAGCCATTGCTTTTGGCCATGAGACAATGATCCTGCCCGTTTAATTGACTCGTCTTTCAAGCCAATCAAGGTTAAGGTCTCATCAATAAGATCTAGTTGCTCACCAGATAGCTTCGCTAGCAAAGTCCCTACAACTGACTTATTACCTGCCATCGCTAGCTCTAGATTTTCAAAAACACTCAGCTCTTCAAACACTGTAGGCTTTTGAAATTTCCTACCGATCCCAGATTCTGCAATCTCAGGCTCATCCATGTTGAGTAGATTAATATTCTGCCCGAAATAAACACTGCCAGTATCGGGGCGCGTCTTACCAGTAATAATATCCATCATGGTCGTTTTACCGGCACCATTTGGACCGATAATGCAGCGCAGCTCGCCCTCATTGATATATAGATTCAAGTCGTTAATAGCCTTAAACCCATCAAAGCTAACACTCACGTCCTCGAGATATAGAATGCAACCCTTATCCACATTTAATTTCGGGTTATCCATTGGTTGGATAAAATCGAATACACGATCCTTATGGCGGACGGCATCTATGTAGCCTGTAAACATATCGCTCATGCTGCAGCCTCCTTACGCGCCATTAGACCAGCCACACCTTTTGGTAAAAATATTGTGGTCACGACAAACAAGCCACCCAGGGCAAACAACCAAACTTCGGGAAGTACGCCGGTAAAGTATGTTTTGGCATAGTTAACAAATATCGCCCCTACAACAGCGCCGTAGAGTGTCGCTCGACCGCCTAATGCCACCCATACAACCAACTCGATTGAATTCAAAGGAGAGAATTCATTCGGATTGATAATGCCAACTTGTGGCACATACAACGCGCCTGCAATACCTGCTAATGCTGCTGAAAAAGTCCAAATCCATAGCTTAAAGTTTTCAACTTTGTACCCAATAAAGCGCGTTCTTGATTCCGCATCCCGAATCGCCATCGCCAGACGACCAAGCTTCGAGGTCACAATAAATCGACAAGCAATATAACCGCATGCAAGCGCGAGGGCAGACAAGCCAAACAAGGTCAGCCTTGTCACATCAGACTGAAGATCAAACCCTAAAATGTCTTTAAAGTCTGTCAATCCGTTATTGCCACCAAAGCCCATCTCGTTTCTGTAGAAAGCGAGCATCAAAGCAAAGGTTAAAGCTTGCGTGATGATTGAAAGGTATACACCAGTCACACGAGAACGAAACGCTAACCAACCAAATACGAACGCTAAGACACCAGGGGCAACAACCACCATAAGCGCGGCGAACCAAAATTGGTCAAAGCCGTGCCAGAACCAAGGCAGCTCACTCCAGTTTAGGAACACCATAAAATCAGGCAATACTGGATCTCCGTATACACCACGATCACCGATTTGACGCATTAGATACATGCCCATCGCATATCCGCCTAAAGCGAAGAATGCACCATGACCAAGGCTAAGAATACCCAAGTAACCCCAAATCAAATCGACCGCGACAGCCAAAAGAGCAAACGTTAAATACTTGCCCAACAAAGTAACGGTATACGTTGGAATATGCAGTGCGCTGCCTGCCTCAAACATGGTGTTACAGATAACAACCAAGAAGGTCAGCGCTGCAAGCACTCCAAGAAAGATTTTTGTCGCTTTATCAAAGACGACATTATTATCTGTTTGAATAGAACTGATCATGTTAAGCCTCCGCTGCTCGTCCTTTTTGCGGGAACAAACCGCGTGGTTTTTTCTGTATAAACAGGATGATAAATATCAACACGAGTATCTTCGCAAGTACCGCGCCAGACATCGGTTCAAGCAACTTGTTGGCAACGCCTAAGGACATTCCTGCGACGAGCGTTCCCCATAAATTACCAACCCCACCGAATACTACGACCATAAACGAGTCAATAATGTAAGACTGCCCGAGGTTGGGGCCAACATTAGTCAGCTGACTAAGTGCAACACCCGCGACTCCCGCAACACCAGAGCCTAATCCGAATGTAAGTGCATCCACCCACTCAGACCTAACACCCATAGCGCGCGCCATATCTCGGTTTTGCGATACCGCTCGTACCTGAAGGCCCAAAACGGTTTTCTTTAAAATAAAAAACAATAAGGCAAACACAGCCAAACAGAACAGAATGATATAAAGACGATTTAAAGTAATAGAAAAGATAGGATTGAATTCGATCGACCCAGACATCCACTCAGGAGTTTCAACACTACGATTCAGTGGAGAGAAAATAGTACGAACCGCTTGTTGAAGCAGCAAGCTTATACCGAACGTCGCCAAAAGCGTTTCCAATGGCCTTCCTTTCAAAAATTGGATAACTCCGCGCTCAATGGCAATACCAACAAGGCCTGAGACCACGAATGCAGCGGGGATTGCCATAATGATCGAAGCACCAATAGAGTTTGGCATCAATAACTGGATAACATACGTTGTATACGCACCAATCATGATCAACTCACCGTGCGCCATGTTGATACAGCCCATCACACCGAAGGTGATCGCTAATCCAATGGCCGCGAGAACTAATACAGAACCTAGACTTAACCCGAAGAAGATGGTCTCAAGAACTGAGTAGAAATCCGCTTTTTCGGCAATTTTGTCTAAGGCTTTAGATGCGGCCGCCGAAACTGGGTCTTCGTTTTTATCTGCATACACCTGCAAGGCGTTGCGCACATCTGGCTCTAAACTTTCTTCAAGAACTGTAATGGCTTGAAGTTTTTGTTCCGTGTTACCTTTTTCAAGCGTATCTAGAGCGATCGCCGTATCGAGTAAAAACAATACATCTTTGTCTTGTTCGACTTTTCGCTGCTCTTGCATTACGCGAAGTGAATTTTGATCAGCGCCTTTTAATAAAGACTGAATAGCAGCACTACGAACACTAGAATCTTCATTTTGAATATTTTGTGCGGCTAAAAAACCTCTAATATCGCGTCGAAGATTATTGTTAAGAGGTACACGTTTAATCGCTCTTTTTTTCGTTATTAACTCAGTACGACTCGGATCAGACAAAAAGACAACCGTTCTACCTTCGTCGGTTTCATCGATTACTTGAACTAAGGTTTTTTCTTTCTTATGTCGAAATATCTTGCCGTCCAATAAGGCTGACAAAATAGATTGAGAGTCGGCGTGTTTTGAATCGATTAATAGCTGGACGCCAACAGCCACTTTTTTAAGTTTTGCACTCGTTAATGCTTCAACACCATCATCATAAGACTGTTGACTCGCACTCAATGCGTGGGACATGAATAGTAATATTAAGGCGACAAAAGACCGCCCTAAGCAATTTCTCAGGCTCGCCATGGTAATTCCTTGGAGATGAAATTGTATTGTTATAGTTTTTATATGGTTGGAAAGAGAGGGCTATGATTAGCCCTCTCAATTACTGCTTTACAGAAACTTCTATCTTAGAAGTTTTGACCAGAACACTTACCAGTCTTAACGTTGTAGTTACCACATGCTAGTGGAGCTCTCCAGTCAGAGATAACGTCTTTAGAACCAGGCAGGTAGTCAGACCAAGCATCACCTTGAACAAGACCGTTAGTTGAAGAAACAATCTCAAACTGACCGTCGTCTTGGATCTCACCAATTAGAACAGGCTT
>NZ_LWFI01001708.1:0-765 GCF_001635735.1 Oleiphilus sp. HI0067 | reverse complement strand
ACTATAACCTCGGTGAATCAGTGGTTTATGGTGTGGGTGCAGGTGTTGGTTGGGCTCTAGCAATTGCAGCTCTGGCTGGCATCCGTGAAAAGTTGAAATACAGCGACGTACCAGAAGGCCTTCGTGGTCTTGGCATAACCTTCATTACTGTTGGTTTGATGTCACTTGGTTTTATGTCGTTCAGCGGTATTTCACTGTAGCTGTTAGACGAAGAGGTTTAAAAGGGTAATCCTATATGAATGCAGAACTCGTTCTAGGCGTTGTCATGTTTACCGTCATCGTTCTAACGTTGGTTGCGGTAATTTTGGCAGCGCGAGCTAAGCTAGTTAGCTCGGGTAATGTTGCGATCACTGTAAATGATGATCCCAACTCAAAAATTGAAACGCCTGCTGGTGGTAAGTTACTTCAAACGCTTGCGTCTGAAGGCTTATTCCTTTCATCAGCTTGTGGCGGCGGTGGTACCTGTGCGCAGTGTACTTGTAAAGTGCTCGAAGGTGGTGGCTCCATGCTTCCTACTGAGCGTACTCACTTTACTCGTCGTGAAGAAGCAGAAGGTTGGCGTTTAGCGTGTCAGGTTCCTGTTAAGCAGGACATGAAAATTGAAGTTGACGAAGAAGTCTTTGGTGTTAAGAAGTGGGAATGTACGGTTGAATCTAACCCGAACGTTGCTACTTTCATCAAGGAACTGACGCTTCGTCTTCCTGAAGGTGAAAATGTCGATTTCCGTGCAGGTGGTTATGTTCAGCTTGAATGTCCTCCACACGA
>NZ_LWFI01001707.1:0-971 GCF_001635735.1 Oleiphilus sp. HI0067 | reverse complement strand
GAAAAGCTGTTACTAGTTGAATCAATTGATCGTGATTCCATTTACCACGTTTTCGATGGTGATGATTACCTTGAGATGCGAGAAAGTCAGCTGCTTAACAAGCGGATGATGTACTTTATTTTTGACGAAGAGAAAGAGCATCTTGAAGCAAGAAATATTGATTATGTTCGAGAAACATTTGCACGATTCAAACCTTTAAAAACTCATGTACTTTTGACTAGCGTGTTAACTGGATTTTTTGCGTTGTCAGTACCACTAATAGTCATGGTGGTTTACGACCAGGTTTTACCCACGGGTTCTTACCTAGTTCTCATTGGCAGTATTATCGGAGCACTGATACTACTCGGATCTGAGTTTGTGATGAGATTGATTCGTGGACGTATCTTGTGTCAAGTGTCTACACGGTTCTCATCCATCATGAAGCCGAAAGTACTTAATAGGATTGTACGCCATCGGCTAATCGATTTGCTCAACTCTGAACTTTCGACCAAGTCACAGCGCGTTGCCGAAGTTGATAACATAAGCCAGTTTGTTACCCATCCTACCGCGCAGGCAATATGTGATATCCCAATTGTAGTTATTTTCGTTGTTCTGTTAACAATATTATCTCCTGGACTCGGTGTTATGGCTTGTCTCGGCATCGCTTCGATGTTGATCGTTGCTTGGAGTTTACGCCGAATTGAAGGGTCTTTGAGCCTTCGTGTTAGTCGAGAGAATACGAAGTTAAATGATCTAAGCTCCGAGCTAGTTGATTGCTTTGCTGAATTATCTAACTCGGGATCCGTAGAGCGTTGGCGTTCAAGATACCAGAGGGTTTGTCTTAACCATGATACTGCTGTTTATGCTGAAGGCCGCCGAAAAGCGATGTTGAATGGCTTAACTAGCCTGATTCTTGCCATTACTGGGCTAGGTGTCTTAGTCATCGGCGCCAGCGAGATTATGGCAGAAAGAATGAATTTTGGTGTTCTGAT
>NZ_LWFI01001706.1:0-928 GCF_001635735.1 Oleiphilus sp. HI0067 | reverse complement strand
TGTTCTATTCCCATGTTGCTATGTTGTTTGAAGTTGGGCTTAAGCCTCTTTACTTCTTGCGCTCTTATTCGGCGCTTAATGGGCTCTTTAGAGCTCTAGTTTTTTAAAATTCAGAGTTTGCTCGTCCAAATATACTTGGCAGGGCTTGCCTATGGTTGAGCTTGGAATGTCTTCGCTTATTTTGTATTGCCCTGCGACGGAGACAAGTTCTGCTGCCATGCTTTGGCAGAAGATGCGTGCTTTGGTATTGCCTTTAACCCCAGCTAGCGCGCGTCCGCGCAATGTACCGTAAACATGAATGTTTCCGTCGGCTAGTATTTCTGCGCCGGCACTTACAGAGGCTAGAATGATCAAGTCACCATCTGCTGCGTAAACTTGTTGTCCTGATCGAATAGGATGATGGACAATTTTACTAATCTGTGTTTCAGTTTTGATTTCGACCTTTGCAGGCTCATCTGCTTTGGGTTCCTGCGGCGCAGGTTCGCTAGCTGCTGGAGTGTCTGTATCGATCGCTGCGTTACGTTCTTTTTGTTTGGCTAATATTCCTAAGCCATGATTGCGCGCGACGTCTTGAAGTGATGCGCTGGCGCCTCTTACAGCGATTGCCTTCACTTGGTGTGCTTGGCATATCTCGATGAGACGCTCAAAGTCGAGGCTTGGTTCTTCATACTTCTCTAGGCCAATCACGACAGGAAGGTTTTCAAAAAAACTAGGGGCTTGAGCGACTTTCGCTGCGAGTTCTTCGCTGAATTGCTTTGGTTCAAAGCTGGTGAGCTCTAAGGCAGTCATTGGAGCTAAGGATGCTTTAAGTTTGATGCTTGGCTGAACAGGCGGGTTTTCTGCTGACTTGTGTGCTTCTGGAGCGATGGTTGTGCCTGTGTCCGAACTCATGATTACCCTAATTTTCTATTTTGTTTTTTTGTTTGCA
>NZ_LWFI01001705.1:0-852 GCF_001635735.1 Oleiphilus sp. HI0067 | reverse complement strand
GCGTTATCGAGTTCAATCGAGGCGCCTTGCGTTGCGAAGCTAAGATTAATTGAACTTGCCAATCCGCCAGTTTGCTTTGACGTATCGCCGGTTGGCAAGTTGAAGCTCAGGCTTACTGCGTCGCTTATGAAAGATGTAGGACGCATTTCGACAAAAAGCATGGTATCTCCCAGACCATGCGATCTATCAATACGTTTATATGTTTCACCGTTTTTTGTGATATTCCAATTCAGCTGGTTATTTGTAGATTGCTCGCGACCATTCTGAGGCATGCCAAATACGTCATGAAATTCGTAGATTGGATCGTCTAAATATCCAGAGCGATGCGCTTGATATTGCAGTGATAAGCCGAGGCTAAGAGTGCCCGTTCGATAGGTAAGCGTTTCTCGGATAAGCGATGTTTCTCCATCAACATCGTATGTTGTTTGGTCTACGGTCGATTGCCTGAAATAATTAGATATTGCCACACTGGTTTCAAACGTCATTTTACTTTGCTTTTGAGCAGCAGATGGATAGTGCGCGTAAGGAAGCTGGCCGATTAGCGGGTTCAAATTTACATACTGAATTTTTGATGCGTAGGCACGTTGATCAAACAATGATAAGAACAGGATGATCAAGGCCGATATCAAGGATTGAGAGCGGAGCATATCAGTCTATCTTTTATTTAACGGCGCTCAGGATAGAGCAGACCGAAGTTATTTGTTAGTGTTGTTACGCACATATAATAATTTACTAATAAAACGGAGTTTTCGTGTTGTCGCTCTTAGAAGGACTTTTTGAATCAAAATTGTTAAGCAAAATTTGGTTCAAGAGCGTTGGTGTCGTTCTCTTCGCTACGGCAGCTTTATATAT
>NZ_LWFI01001704.1:0-1070 GCF_001635735.1 Oleiphilus sp. HI0067 | reverse complement strand
TAGACGGTTTTACGCTAAATGCCGACGGGTCGTACACCTTTGATCCCAGTCACAGCGCCTATCAACACTTGGCCGCAGGTACAGACCAAACCGTCACTATCCCTATTACGGTGACTGACCAAGACGGTGTTTCTGACACGCAGAATCTCGTTATCACAGTTCATGGAACCGCGGATGCCGCAGTCATTGGTGGCACGGACTCAGGCTCTGTTACCGAAGAAACAACGCTGCAAGCAACAGGCAGCTTGAGCATCACTGATAAAGATGACGGACAAGCTCACTTTCAGGATGGTGATATTACGACCGCACATGGTGTGTTGCATTTAAGCTCTAACGGCAGCTGGACGTATGACCTCGATAACAACAATGCGGATGTACAAGCCCTTGGTACAAGTAGTTCTGGCACGACTAATAGCCTGACTGACACTATTCAAGTACAAAGCGCAGACGGTACGACACATAACATCGTTGTGACCATTAGCGGTAGCAATGATGACCCTGTGATCAATACCATTACGGCGCGCACCGCCACTGAGGGCGACGCAACGATGACTCAGGGCTCCATTACCTCAACGGATGTCGATTCGGGTGACACTGCGGCCTACACAACTACTGCAAATGTCGCTGGATTTACACTCAACTCAAATGGTACATACAGCTTTGACCCAAGCAATGCAGCTTACAATGGTTTAGCAAAAGACGACACGCAAACCATCACCATCCCAGTTACTGTGACAGATGGCAGTGGTGGGACCGACACCCAGAATTTGGTAATCACGCTGACAGGCACCAACGATAATCCGGTGCTCAACCATATTCAAGCACAGAGTGCGGCTGAAGATGGCAGTGTGATCTCTGGCAACATTACCTCAACTGATGCCGATGCCCATGAAACGGCCACCTACACCGCACCGACCATAGACGGTTTTACGCTAAATGCCGACGGGTCGTACACCTTTGATCCCAGTCACAGCGCCTATCAACACTTGGCCGCAGGTACAGACCAAACTGTCACCATTCCGATTACGGTGACCGACCAAGACGGTGGTACTGACACGCAGAATCTCGTT
>NZ_LWFI01001703.1:0-914 GCF_001635735.1 Oleiphilus sp. HI0067 | reverse complement strand
GCAGCACGCATTGCGACCTCGGTTTTGCCAAAGCCGACATCCCCACAGACCAATCGATCCATAGGCTGATCTTTAGTCATATCCTGAACTACAGCGTTGATTGCAACTGCTTGGTCCGGAGTTTCTTCAAAAGGAAAGCCTGCGCAAAAGGCGCGATAGGCTTGTTTCGGGTGACTGTATTTGAAGCCTTTTTTTGCTGCGCGCTTTGCGTAGACTTCGAGTAACTCAGCTGCAGTGTCGCGTATTTTCTCTAGAGCTTTTTGCTTAGTCGTGCTCCAGCGATCTGTTCCAAGTTTGTGTAATGGTGCGAGTGACTCATCTGTACCACTATACCTAGAAATTAAATTTAATGACGCAATTGGTACGTAAAGCTTTGAGCCACTATCGTATTCGAGCGTAAGAAACTCATCTGTCATTCCGTCAACAGTGATTGTTTCGAGGCCCTTGTAACGCCCAACGCCGTGATCAATATGAACTACTGGCGCACCTAAGCGTAGCTCTGTAAGACTTTTCACAAAGTTATCTTGGGACTCTGCTGAGGTGCGCCGCTTATAGGTTTGGCGAACGAGTTGACCGAAAAGCTCGGTTTCCGTTACAACTGCCATCGAATCGTCACCAAGAATAAACCCTGACTCAATTGGACCTACGACGAGAGATAGGCCGCTAGAATCCGAATCACAGGTATCTTGCCATGTTTGCGAATGATCAAATTCAATTTGATGATCTTTAAACAAATCTTGTAATGACTCTCTGCGACCGGCGCTTTCCGAAATAACGATTAATTTCCCCGGAAAGTCTTTCTGAAATTCTTTTATTCGAAAAGCAGGAATGTCCAAACGATCATCAATCGTCAGATCAGGAAGATCTTTCGCGTTAGCAACAAACCCATGATCTGAACGGGTGTTGTTTGTATC
>NZ_LWFI01001702.1:0-610 GCF_001635735.1 Oleiphilus sp. HI0067 | reverse complement strand
TCATTGATCAGCCCACCAGTATCTGAATCTCTAGGAAGCGAGAACACGACCTCTAACTCGTCAAAATTAGATATTCCATCCTGATCAAAGTCTTCCATTGCGTCAGAAACATTATTCAAATCACTATCGATTGACTTAGGATCAGTCAGTGTGAGGTACACCTCATAACCATCACGCAGACCATCACCGTCGCTATCACGGCTAAATGGTTGCAAACCAAGCTGAACTTCTTTTCCATCCTCTAGCAAATCATTATCTGTATCTTCGAAACCAGGGTTGGTGTTCAAACCAAATTCTTCTAAATCAGATAAATCGTCACCATCAGAATCACACTTTAATGGATCCATAAATCCATTTGGTGGGTTAGTTAAATCAAATCCAAGCTCTAACAAATCATCATTAGAGTATGTGTACTCAAATTCCCACTCTTCTAGGTCAGTCAATCCATCTCCGTCTGAGTCTGTTTTAGTAGGATCTGAGAAAAATCCTCGCACGATAGCTTGCGCATCGAGACCAAACTCAAAATAATCGCTCAGGCCATCGCCATCGGTATCAGCCAAATCGCCACGCGTTTTGATTGAAGTTAGAGTAGTATTGCTATTACACTCGA
>NZ_LWFI01001701.1:0-942 GCF_001635735.1 Oleiphilus sp. HI0067 | reverse complement strand
TGCAGATATTCCCGTTGGTGTAGGTTTTGGTATTACAGATGCTGAATCAGCAAGTGCGGTTGCTAAGGTGTCTGACGGCGTTATTGTAGGAAGCGTATTGGTAAATACGATTAAAGAAAATCAAGAAGACTTGTCGGTTATAAAAGATAAACTAGGCTCAGTACTGTCTTCGATGCGTCAAGCGATGGACGCTTAATCTATCCTAAGGTTGGAATAGTAAATGAGCAGTTGGCTAGACCGAATTAAGCCTAGTGTAATTAGATCTGAATCCAAGACTCGAGGGAATATTCCTGAAGGTGTTTGGAAGAAGTGCCCTAAGTGTGGATCTGCACTTTATTTGCCTGAGTTGTCTAAGAATCTAGACGTATGCCCTAAGTGTTCACACCATTTGAGAGTGAACGCGCGTCGTCGTGCTGAGATATTTTTAGATCCAGGTTATGAAGAGCTGAGTGAAAACTTAAAGCCTGACGATTTGCTTAAGTTTAAGGACACGAAAAAGTATAAAGATCGATTAGCTGCTGCCCAAAAAAGTACCGATGAAGATGATGCCTTATTAACATTCAAGGGTTCNTTGCAAGGCCTTGATGTAGTGATTGCTGCTTTTGAATTTAATTTCATGGGCGGATCCATGGGCTCCGTTGTAGGCGAAAAGTTTGTTCAGGCAGTGAATTGTTGTATCGAGGAGCATCGTGCTCTTGTGTGCTTTAGCGCCAGTGGCGGTGCGAGAATGCAAGAAGCATTAATCTCATTAATGCAAATGGCAAAAACATCCGCAGCCTTAGAAAAGCTCAAAGAAGCAGGCTTACCATATGTTTCAGTTATGACTGATCCTGTTTTCGGTGGCGTTTCAGCGAGTTTGGCAATGCTGGGCGATGTAAATATTGCAGAGCCCAATGCATTGATTGGTTTTGCTGGTCCGCGCGTCATAGAGCAAACTGTTCG
>NZ_LWFI01001700.1:0-972 GCF_001635735.1 Oleiphilus sp. HI0067 | reverse complement strand
TCGCTTCGATTGCCTCTGCTGCACCGCGACGCAGAGAGTGAACATTGACTACGTCTCCACGACGAATGTGCGTTAACAGACTGCCAATCGTTGTTTGTTGTGGGGATACAGCAATGTCGATTTCTCCACCTTGAATCAGATCCACATAGTTTGGATTGCTGATTAGCGTAATGACTTTGCGTGCACCAATTCGTTTTGCCAGCATCGATGCCATGATATTCGCTTCGTCATCGTTAGTGACTGCGATAAACACGTCTGTATTCTCGATGTTCTCATCGATAAGCATGTCTTTGTCGGCGCAGTTCCCATTTAGTACAGTGGAACGTTCTAGATGTTCGGAGAGTGATTTACAACGCGAGGCCGACGATTCGATGATTTTCACGCGGTAGCGGCGCTCTAATTTTTCTGCCAAGCGCTGACCAATATTGCCACCCCCTGCAATCATCACGCGTTTGTAGCTTTTTTCTAAAGGTTGGAGCTCACTCATTACCGCTCGAATATGATCACGTGCAGCAATGAAAAACACTTCGTCTCCTTCATTGATAACGGTGTTACCGCTTGGGATGATTGGTTTTCCATCTCTAAATATGGCCGCAACTCGCGTGTCGATATTAGGCATATGCTGCCGAATTGCCGCAAGTTCATGACCGATCAATGGGCCACCTTCACAGGCACGAATAGCAACCAGACTAACTTCGCCTTCAGCAAAATCTAGCGCTTGAAGAGCGCCTGGATACTCGAGCAAGCGTTTTATATGTTTCGTGACAACTTGTTCGGGACTGATCAGTACATCGACCGGTACGGCATCGTTTCGGAACAAAGATTTTTGCTTGAGGTATGCATTTGCTCTTACACGACTTATCTTTGTGGGCGTCTTGAATAAGGAGTACGCGATTTGGCATGCCAGCATGTTGACTTCGTCACTGTTGGTGACGGCGATTAGCATGTCGGCGTCTTCAGCGCCAGCTTGCT
>NZ_LWFI01001699.1:0-817 GCF_001635735.1 Oleiphilus sp. HI0067 | reverse complement strand
ATCATCGGCAAAACATAGAGCATAACCATGCCATCGACTTCTGCACAATCGCCCAGTGTGTAGACGTTCTTAGCGGACGTTTCCAAACTACGATCGCACGTAATGCCTTTATTAGTCTCGATGCCGCTCTCAGAAGCCAGCTTAGTATTTGGTGCTAAACCAATCGCACTAATCGCTATATCGGCTGAGATTTTTTCACCGTTGTCGAGCTCCACTATTACGCCATCAACAGTTTCTTGGATATCAACAACGCTTCGCTCAAAGTAGAAGTTCGCGCCGGCATCACTCAAGCTTTTTGTAACACATTCTGATGCTTCTGGCGGCAGCATGGTATCTAAAACATGTTGGCTTAAGCCGATCAATGACACTTCATATTCGCCATTCAAAAGATCGTTCGCGTATTCACAACCGATCAAACCTGTTCCGACAATTGCGACATGCTTTTTGCCTTGGCTAGCTGTGCGGAATGCGCGGTAATCATCAAGATCATTGATCGAGAAAATGCGGTCACTCTCAGGTTTAACAAACTTCAGTTTGAATGGACTTGCGCCCGTCGCTAATACGAGCTTGCTGTATTCGATCGTCTCATTATCAACGAGGATTGTTTGTTTTTCAGTGTCGATATTTTGCACACTTGTTTGTGTGCGTATTGACATATTTAACTGTTCTGACATTTGCACAGCATTAGACATTACTAATGCTTCTGCGTCTTTATTTTTGGTGAATCCCGTTGACAGCATCGGTTTAGAATATGCGCTGCCATCGTCTTGGGTAATCATTAACAGAGGAGTTTCAGAATTAAGTTTTCGAAATTCGC
>NZ_LWFI01001698.1:0-677 GCF_001635735.1 Oleiphilus sp. HI0067 | reverse complement strand
GAACGCTGCGTTATGAATGACAAGTTCCGAACCATCAACGAATGCGAAAAAATCATCGGCTATCTGAGCAAAACGAGGTTTGTCTTCTAAGAACTCATTGGTAATGCCGTGAACGGAAATCGCCTCTTCTTCGACAACGCGATCAGGGTTAATGTAAACATGGTAATGATTGCCAGTCAGCTTACGATCGATCAACTCAACGCAACCGATTTCAATAATGCGATGACCTTGTTTTGGGTCAATACCCGTGGTTTCGGTATCTAGAACTACCTGTCTCATTCTTACATCTACCCTTTGTTATTGAGTGCGTACTCAACACCTTTGTTCGCCAGTGCGTCTGCGATATCATTCTCGGTATGATTGCTGTGACCTTTTACCCAATGCCACTCAACTTCATGGCTTTGGCACATCGCATCTAGCGCTTTCCACAAATCAGCATTTTTTACGGCTTTCTTAGCAGAGGTCTTCCAATTGTTCTTTTTCCAACCGTGAATCCAAGTTTCAATACCATTCTTTACATACTGAGAGTCAGTAAAAAGACGCACTTTACTAGGCCTTTTTAATGCACGAAGCCCTTCAATGGCACCAGTTAACTCCATTTTATTGTTCGTAGTATCTAGCTCACCACCAAACAATTCTTTTCTGTGTGTACCGCTTATAAGCAGAGCTCCCCAGCC
>NZ_LWFI01001697.1:0-502 GCF_001635735.1 Oleiphilus sp. HI0067 | reverse complement strand
GATCAGTGTTTTGTCTTCGGGGAATGGGCGTGTCTCGGGCCGTAATGTTCGTGTAAAGCATTCATGCAGACTTTGGAAGTGTTGCTGATTGGCTTCGTGTAAGCGCATATCATCACTCGCAAATTGCCATAGCTTAAGAGCGACTTTAACGAATAAAGGATTTTCTATTTTGCTTAGTCGTCGCATCAAGCGTGTGCTCGCTGCGCGTGGAATGTAATTGGTTAGCCAAAAGTTAAGCGTTTCTATCAGAGAGAACGTTTTAACGTTCTTTGTATGGGTGAGTTCGTTTTGCATGGGCTTAATGTAGGTGTCAAAAAAGACAGCTACATGAACGATTTACTACATTATTGTGACGCTAGGTATTTTGAAAAACAGGGATTGTGAAAAAAGGGCTTATGAAAAACTAAGCGGCAACATGAGTAGTAAACACCCGTATCCAGCTAAACCTAAAGCAAGGCCTAGTATGGCTCCGACTAATACATCGCTTGGGTAATGCAAGCCA
>NZ_LWFI01001696.1:0-830 GCF_001635735.1 Oleiphilus sp. HI0067 | reverse complement strand
TACACCAGCATCAGCTGAAAGCAAAAACACAACCGCTTGTGCATTTGGAATCATACTCACTGTCAACTCAGGCTCCGAACCCAACGCGTTTAATCCCGGAGTATCTAAAATACGCACACCTTGTTGTAGCAAAGGATGCTTTAGACTGAGCTGCGCATGACGCCATCGAGGAATAATAACCTTCTCGGGGTTTTCAAGATCTTGCTCTTGCATTGATTCTTCAAACCCCAAGGCAAGCGCTTCGTCTTTACTAACTGACACAACCTCAGCCACGCGTTCTAATATCTTACTGGCGTCATCTTGTGATAGCTCATCTAATTTATATGATTCCCATAGCTCCGTTTTTTGCTTCATTTCTGTAATAGTGAGATTCAGACGACGGCTCTCGATAGGCAATAAACGCAAATAAGAACGCTTAACTTGGCGATCATAAAATAATTCTGTGGGGCACATTGTTGTACGCCCCGCTTTAGAAGGAAGAATTCGTTGGAAATTTTCTGTATGAAGGAGCGCGTTAATTAATTCCGTTTTACCACGGGAAAATTCACCTACAAGTGCCAAAGTTAGCTCATCCTCTTGCAGTTCCAAGCAAGTACGAGCTAGACGTTTAATAACATCTTCTGAAGCAGCACCGTTTTCTGAAAGCCACGAACAGTATGTTTGAATCTGCTCAAGTAAACCTTGTTTCCAAGCGTAAAATTGATCAACACGCTGAACAGAATGACTTAATGTTTGAGGTGAACCCATCTTGGTCACAATCGCCCTATCTATACACAATAAATTAAGTATAGATAGGATTTAGAAAGTGCTGATTGAAAGATGCTTTTTTG
>NZ_LWFI01001695.1:0-832 GCF_001635735.1 Oleiphilus sp. HI0067 | reverse complement strand
GCGAATCATCATTACGTAAAGCATCATAAGTAGATTCAACTTCATGCACTACGTCAGTCAAATAACTCAAACCATACGTACGCGCATTACCCTTAACGGTGTGCATATTTCTGAATAGCTCGGCAATAACATCCGCAGATTTTCCAGCGTTGTTCTTAATAGCCTGCTGACATGCCGCCATGAACTGCTTAGAACTACGGAGGAATTCAGCAAATTTCGCTGCATCGATCGCAAGCACTTCACCAATTAATTCCAACTCACGCTTCTGACCTTGCGCCGCTAGCTCTAGGGCACGGATTTCAGTTACGTCGCGCACAGTAATCATCAGACGCTCGATCACATCATCATTCACGATTGGATCCCAGTCCAACTCGAGAACTTTTTCACGACCATCATCGAAACCAATGGTCATCTCATTCACAAGACAATGTGAGTTGAACTCAAACATCATTTCGTCTTCACCAACAATCGCATCAACTGCTGTAATGTTCTGATCTCGCGCATCAGAGCCTAGTGTTGTATTCGCGAAAAGAAGATCATTTACATTTCGTCCAGCGATACGATCTGTTTCAAAAATCTGCTCCAGATACGCCGCATACTCTTTGTGCACCACACCACCTTCGGTCACTGTAAATAGGCCTTGGTGCATGTTTGCCATCATATTTGCGATGTCTTGGTTCTTTTGATGAAGCGCAGCCGTACGTTCCTCAACTTTCGCTTCAAGAGTACGATTATGCTCTTCGATCACTTCACGCATACGAATGTTTTTAATTGTTGTAACAAGTGACTGAGCAACAGAGGACACATACTCATAATCACTATCGGCAAAACT
>NZ_LWFI01001694.1:0-1128 GCF_001635735.1 Oleiphilus sp. HI0067 | reverse complement strand
CGAACCGCCCGAGAAAGGTGATCCGATTCGGGGATGGCGACTCACTGAATATGGCACATCTTATTGGTGGTACAGCATCGGCCGTAATAAGAAGTCTGTGACTTTAGATCTCAAGTCAGACAAGGGTCGGGAGATCGCGGGCAAGCTTATTGAAAAAGCAGATGTTTTGGTCGAAAACTTTAGACCGGGCACGATGGAAAAGTGGGGCTTAGGTCCAGAACTTCTTCGCGAGAAAAATCCTAGTTTAATCTATACACGAATATCGGGTTACGGTCAGGATGGACCGTATGCAAACAAGCCTGGTTTCGCTTCTGTTTGTGAAGGCTTTGGCGGGTTTCGCCATGTGAATGGTTTTGAGAACGAAGCTCCTGTCAGACCAAATCTAAGTATTGGTGATACTTTAGCTGCCATTCACGCGGCCCTCGGGATTGCAATGGCAATTATTGAACGACATAACAATACCGACGGTCTCGGGCAAATTGTTGATGTCGCACTTTATGAGGCGGTATTTAATTTGATGGAGGGTGTAGTGCCCGAATACTCAGGGTGTAGTGCGATTCGTGAACCCTCAGGAACAACCGTGACAGGTATTGTCCCTACGAATACTTATCGTTGCGCAGATAATAAATACGTGATTATTGGCGGCAACGGCGATTCTATCTACAAACGTTTAATGCATGCTGCAGACCGAGCAGATCTGGCGGAGCATGAGGAAATGCAAACCAATGCCGGTCGGGTTGTTCACCAAGACACCATTGATCAAGCGATAGGGCAGTGGTGTTTGGCGCACTCTTCAAGAGAGATTATTGATATTCTTGAGGCTGAACGCGTGCCCGTTGGGCCAATTTATAACGCCCAAGACATGTTTGAAGATCCACATTATCAAGCGCGTGGCTTGTTCGAGAAAGTTGAAATAAACGGGAGAGAGCTAGAGATTCCGGCCATTGTTCCAAAGCTTAAATCAACGCCAGGTAAAACCGATTGGCCTGGAGCAACGCTGGGCGAACACACAGAAAGCGTGTTGGCTGAGCTTTTAGACTTAGATCAAGCTGGGTTCGCTCAGTTAAAAGAGGAAGGCGTGATCTAATCTTTCCTCCCTCTATTTTCATTGAGCTTAACTTGCTTTGC
>NZ_LWFI01001693.1:0-814 GCF_001635735.1 Oleiphilus sp. HI0067 | reverse complement strand
GAAGCGCCTTTGGTAGCGCTTGTTCTACGTGGCGATCACGAACTGAACGATATCAAAGCCGAAAAAATTGAAGGGGTCGCATCTCCGTTACAATTTGCACCGGAAGAACGTATCGAGAAAGAACTAAATGCAAAAGTTGGTTCACTAGGCCCTATCGGTTTAGACATATTAACAGTCGTGGATCGCAGTGCTGCGCATCTTTCAGATTTCTGCTGCGGCGCAAACAAAACAGGTTTCCATTTAACTGGCGTTAATTGGGAAAGAGATGTCGCACTCAACACAATCGCAGACCTTCGCAATGTTGTTGAAGGCGATGCAAGCCCTGACGGTAAAGGGTCACTCGTTATTAAGCGTGGCATCGAAGTGGGACACATCTTCAAGCTTGGAGATAAATACAGCTCAGCCATGAATGCTTCTGTGCTCGATGAAAATGGTAAAGCCAAAATTATGGAAATGGGGTGCTACGGCATTGGCGTTTCACGCATCGTCGCCTCTGCAATCGAGCAAAACAACGACGACAATGGCATTATCTGGCCACAAGCTATGGCGCCTTTTGATCTCGCCCTCGTGCCTTTAAATATGCATAAATCCGAAGCTGTCGCAGAAAAAACTGAAGAGCTGTATGAAGCGCTTAAAGCCAAAGGTATCGATGTGCTAATGGACGATAGAAACGAGCGCCCAGGCTTCAAGTTCGCTGACATGGAATTGATAGGTATTCCGCATCGCGTAGTGATCAGTGATCGAGGTCTGAAGAACGGCACACTCGAATATAAAGGCCGTTCAGATGCTGAAAACCAAGAATTCTCTGTCGATA
>NZ_LWFI01001692.1:0-888 GCF_001635735.1 Oleiphilus sp. HI0067 | reverse complement strand
CCAAGTGGCGAGAGTAAAGATACGCGTGCCAATCTTGGTGAAGGAGAACACTGTGTGGTGCATATTCCACAGGTCACGCAGATGCAAGAGGTCTCTGATTCAGCCGCAACACTCGATTATGGCGATTCCGAACTAGAGCGTTTGAATCTATCTCTAGAATCATTTGAGGGCTTTCCTCTCCCCCGCATCAAAGAAAGCCCTATTGCCTTTGGTTGCAAGGTCGCGAAAGTCATTGAATGGGGAGAAACACCACAAGCGCTGATTCTCTTAGAGATAGAACAAGCCTTCGTTGATGACAACTACGTCGGTGAAGATGATAAGGGCCGACTAAAAATTGATGCGAAAAATCTAAACCCATTAGCGAGATTGGGTGCGAATGAATACGCGTCGCTTGGAGATGTATTGAGCTTAGCTAGACCGAAGTAAGCTATGAAAACAAACACAAAAAAGCCTCAGTAAACTGAGGCTTTTCGTTCTTTCACTCATTGTTGATCAGACTGACTTTACGCTAGATCAAAACGATCTGCATTCATCACTTTGGTCCATGCCGAAACGAAATCCTGAACAAATTTGTCTTGATTATCGTCTTGAGCGTAAACCTCTGCGTAGCTACGCAGCACTGAGTTCGAGCCAAACACTAAGTCAACACGTGTTGCTGTAAACTTGGTATTCCCTGTCGCGCGCTCAACAATGTCGTACAAATTTTTGCCAGTCGGTTTCCACTGATACTGCATGTCAGTTAAGTTGACAAAGAAGTCGTTCGTTAAAGTGCCTTCTCGTTCAGTAAACACGCCATGCTTTGAACCGCCGTAGTTGGTACCAAGTACACGAAGTCCACCAAGTAACACAGTCATTTCTGGTGCTGTTAGGCCCATCAAGTGAGTGCGG
>NZ_LWFI01001691.1:0-1019 GCF_001635735.1 Oleiphilus sp. HI0067 | reverse complement strand
GTTGATTTGCCTGACCCTTGGCAACCAACTAGCCCAATAAACACAGGTTCTTTCATGGGCGCCCGATAGCGTAGCAAAGCATCTACAACGGGATCGAAGTATCGCGAGGCTGTGTTTCTAAAACTTTTTGGCAGACGCTCTTCTTCTAAGAATTTATCTATCACTTGCACGATGATCTCGATCCGTTCACTTGTTGCGTATCACGTATCGTAACTAGTGCATGATGCATACCAAATGGTCTTTGATGCGCCAAAGCGTTTAAGCGTAGGGTCTGATGGAAAGCAACCTGACAGTTAAGCGAACTAAAATTGCGCATCAGGTAGTAACGACACGCCGTGCGCACCATTATGAGGCAAAATTAACGTTGATTTAGCTAGGCTGGAAATTAAATGGTAGAACGTGCACCAACTCTGGTGCGTTTGATGGCCCGAAATTAGTCAGCTTCATTCGCGCAACCAGTTTGGCGACGAGTTTTGGGTCACCGAGCGTGTCTTCAAGCACCTCGACAGAAGAAACTAATCCAGAAGACAAAATAGTTATTTTAAGTGTTAACGCACCTTCTAGGAATGGGGCGTCTCTCAGTGCCCGGTTGTACAATAAATTGAATGTTGAGCGAACACCCTCTACAACGAGTTGCACCTCAGCCATATCTCGCGTCTTTCCTGCGTTTTTCTCCGCGAGTGCGAGGGCTTTTTCTTCTTCACGTACTTGCAGCGTTGAATATTCTTGATCGTCCAATGTTGCTTGGCGTGTATCGATTTGCTGTTCCGACTGAGCTGTTGCGTTCGAGGTTTTGCTCAATACAGACTGATCCGGTGAACCGATACTTAATGGCCCTGACTCGGCTTTTACTTGCTTCGCTGAAGAATAGAAGCCTGATGCGGCGACCGAACTCGATAGCGCTGCCATTTGGCTTTGCATAGCAAGCAAACCACTATTACTTGCGACTTCTCGTGCCTGTTTTATTTGTTCCGCGGTGCTCTTCTGGGTTTCCACTCGTTTTTTGGGTTGCGCTTTAA
>NZ_LWFI01001690.1:0-913 GCF_001635735.1 Oleiphilus sp. HI0067 | reverse complement strand
AAATCAGGCAATACTGGATCTCCGTATACACCACGATCACCGATTTGACGCATTAGATACATGCCCATCGCATATCCGCCTAAAGCGAAGAATGCACCATGACCAAGGCTAAGAATACCCAAGTAACCCCAAATCAAATCGACCGCGACAGCCAAAAGAGCAAACGTTAAATACTTGCCCAACAAAGTAACGGTATACGTTGGAATATGCAGTGCGCTGCCTGCCTCAAACATGGTGTTACAGATAACAACCAAGAAGGTCAGCGCTGCAAGCACTCCAAGAAAGATTTTTGTCGCTTTATCAAAGACGACATTATTATCTGTTTGAATAGAACTGATCATGTTAAGCCTCCGCTGCTCGTCCTTTTTGCGGGAACAAACCGCGTGGTTTTTTCTGTATAAACAGGATGATAAATATCAACACGAGTATCTTCGCAAGTACCGCGCCAGACATCGGTTCAAGCAACTTGTTGGCAACGCCTAAGGACATTCCTGCGACGAGCGTTCCCCATAAATTACCAACCCCACCGAATACTACGACCATAAACGAGTCAATAATGTAAGACTGCCCGAGGTTGGGGCCAACATTAGTCAGCTGACTAAGTGCAACACCCGCGACTCCCGCAACACCAGAGCCTAATCCGAATGTAAGTGCATCCACCCACTCAGACCTAACACCCATAGCGCGCGCCATATCTCGGTTTTGCGATACCGCTCGTACCTGAAGGCCCAAAACGGTTTTCTTTAAAATAAAAAACAATAAGGCAAACACAGCCAAACAGAACAGAATGATATAAAGACGATTTAAAGTAATAGAAAAGATAGGATTGAATTCGATCGACCCAGACATCCACTCAGGAGTTTCAACACTACGATTCAGTGGAGAGAAAATAGTACGAACCGCTTGTTGAAGC
>NZ_LWFI01001689.1:0-1058 GCF_001635735.1 Oleiphilus sp. HI0067 | reverse complement strand
TGCTAGAGTCGCAAGGTTTCCGTGTCGGTATTATTGCGCAGCCAGATTGGACATCAAAAGATGCTTTCCAAGAGCTCGGCAAACCCAATCTCTTCTTTGCCGTATCAGCGGGCAATATGGATTCGATGATCAATCGCTACACCGCTGATTTAAAGATCCGACATGATGACGCCTATACCCCAGATAACGTTGGCGGTAAGCGTCCCGACAGAGCAGTAACCGTATATAGCCAGCGTTGTAAAGAAGCCTATAAAGGCGTTCCTGTAATTATTGGCGGTATCGAAGCGAGCCTTCGTCGCACAGCCCAATACGATTATTGGTCAAACAAAGTACGTCGTTCAGTACTGCTAGATTCAAAAGCCGATATCCTCTTGTACGGTAATGCAGAACGTGCGGTAGCAGAAATTGCACACCGTATCTCTCGCGGCGAAACACCGAAAGAAATGACCAACATCCGTGGCACAGCAATTATCGTGAATGAACTGCCAAATGACTGGACAGGCAAAGACTCGTCTCGCTTAGATAAGCCCGGAAAAATTGACCCAATACAAAGTCCTTATATTGATACCAGCGCAAATGGTAAAGGCGAAAATTGTGAAAATGGCGCAAAAGAAATCGAGCCTGAAGACGATACTCATGTATTACGCTTTTGGCCGATTGCAGGAAAGGACAAAGAATATATCTTGCTTCCGTCGTATGAAAAAGTTAGTAGAGACCCAGTTCTATATGCTCACGCCGCGCGGGTCATCCACATTGAGACGAACCCAGCAAACGCACATACCTTGGTTCAAAAACATGGCGAACGCTATGTTTGGGTGAATCCACCACCAATTCCTCTAGAGACAGAAGAATTGGACATGGTGTTTGAACAGAACTTCCAGCGCGTTCCTCACCCGAGCTATGGCGATGCACGTATCCCAGCTTATGAAATGATTCGCTTCTCAGTGAACATTATGCGCGGTTGCTTTGGTGGCTGCTCGTTTTGTTCCATCACAGAACACGAAGGCCGAGTCATTCAAAGCCGTTCAGAAGATTCCGTAATTCGCGAGATCGAAAAC